>JACCSV010000210.1 GCA_013812805.1 Sphingomonas sp.
GATCACTCGTCCCGCCCCCGCAGAGAGCAGGGCGCGCGAGTAGCCCCCTGCTCCGAAAGTTCCGTCGACCACGGTCTCGCCCTGGGCAAGGGAAAGAGCGTGGACGACTTCGTCGACCAGTACCGGGCTGTGGCGGGGCTCGGGGGATGCGCTGGTCATACGCTCAGGCCCCTTTCCTCAAGCCGGTAACGGGCGATGTCCTTCATGTCCTCGGGGACCCGGGGGTCAGCGAGGAACAGCTGCGGATTCCAGATCTGAAATGTCTCTCCGGTGCCGAGGAACAGCGCGAGTTCCTCAAGGCCGCCCTTGCGCCGCATCATCGTCGGCAGAACGATCCGGCCGGAGCTGTCGTAGGGCACCTCCTCGGTAGCGGCGAAGGCGATCAAATTGCGCTGTTGATATTCGAGCGCGGCCTCGGGGTCAGCCTCCTGCTTCTCGAACAGCCGCTCGAGCTTAGAATGCTTCATCGCTGCGTAGGCGGGATCGTAGGCGCTGAGGCACGGAAACGACTCATGCTTGGCGAGGACAATGCTCCTGGCATCGCCGCGGCGCTCGATCACGGTGCGAAGGAATGCGGGAACGGAGACGCGGCCCTTGGCATCGACCGCGTTCAGTGCGCTGCCCTGAAACAGATGCTCTAGCGCCACGACCACTCCCCGTTCGCAGCGCAAAGGCTCCCCGGTTGCGGGTCAGCGGCATTGCCGCCGGCCCCGCATCACTCGCGACCAGTTGAGGTTTGCCCCGCGCTACAGCCCTTGTTGGTAACCTAAGGTCTGGCGGGATACAATGGGATTTGATGCCACAGTGAGGGATTTCGTGCAGTTCGGCGGATTTCTGCGGGTTTTTACGCACGTCTGACTCGGATGTTCTAGTCCTGTTCTACTACTCCGTGCCTGTGGATAAATCTGTTCATTGCGAATCACTGCTCCAGCCGCGCAAGCTCTTCGAGCAACAAGCCGTAATTCGCCTGCTTGCCCGCCCCCTCGATCGCTTCGACGTTGAGCAAGTCGGCGTCGGCGATCACCACCGCTTTGCCCTTGCCGAGGCGGCAGCGGGCGACCAGGCCCTGCGCCACGGTCGCGCAGGCCGGCTTGGTGGCAGTGAGCGCGCCCGCCGAGACGGTGCGCACCTCGCGCCCGTCGATCGTTCGGCTGGCAGGCCCGCGGCCATTGGGTCCATCGAGCCTGAGCCCCCAATGTCCAAGCAGCCCGGTGTCGGCAAACGCGAGTGGGGGCCGAAGCAGGTCGCCAAGCGGCCGGTCGCTCGCCCATTCCAGCGCCGGATCGGCGAGCAGCAGCACCCGGCCGCCGGCCCGCACCCAGGCGTCCAGCTCGACCAGCGCCTCGGCCGGCTGGGCCTGCGGCTGCGCCATCAGCAGCAGCTTGCGCTTGCCGAGCTCGTATGCGGCAGTGACGCTGATCGGAACGACGCGATAGCGCGACTGCAGCGCCTCCAATGTCGCCGAGGCCGGCGCATCGAGTGTCAGCTCGTCGGCAAAGACGATCGGCAACGTCGTGAGCAGCATCAGCTCCGGCCGCTCACCGGCCGGTCGCGGCGCCAGTTTGGTAGACGCCGGCCTGGCGAGCGCAAGCACCACTCCGGCAAGCAGCGCCATCACCGTGGCCGCGAGCGCGATTCGCGCCCGCTTTCCCGTCACCGGCTGCTGCTGCTGTTGTTGGCCGGGGTTTCCGAAGTGGTGGAGCCGGGGGCGACGCCGAGTTCGGCGAGCGGCTCGTTGGGCTCGGCCGCGGCTTCCTGTTCGGCCGCGGTCGGCGGCGCCGGATCGCCGCCGGAGCGGCTGATGACGCTTCCGATCAGCACCAGCAGAAAGGCAAATGCCAGGCCGGTGAGGCCGATGCGGATTCGCTGCGCGGTCGTGCCGGCGAGATTGGCCATGGTCGGCGAAGCTATGGCGCGGCTCGTTGCAATGCAACAGCCTCTTGACGCTGGCAGGCGCTGCGGCCAAGCGCGCCGGCATGACTCGCACATCATCCCTGCTTCCGCTGCTCGCCGCAGCGGCGCTCGCCGGCTGCAACGACGGCAGCCACACCATCGTCGCCGGCGGCCCGGCCGACGACCAACCCGCCAACGCCGCCGCCAACAATGTCGAGCTCCCGCCAGCAATCGCGTCGAGCAAGATCTATCGCTGCAAGGACAATAGTGTCGTCTACATTGACTGGCTCTCGGACAGCAAATCAGCCAATTACCGGGCCAAGCAAGACGACGTCCCGATTCAGCTGAAGACGGAGGAGCCCGGAAAGCCAATGCTGGCGGACGGTTATTCGCTCACCGGAACGCCCGGAGGATCGAACGTCACGCTTCTGCGCCCCGACAAAGGCTCGCAGAGCTGCAAAGCCTAACCGGCGACTCTTCGCTCCACCGACCCCCGGCTCCGGCCGGGGGTTTTTTTGTGCTCTGCCCACCGCTATCCGCGCCGCCATGATCACCCCCGAAATCGTTGCCGAGCACGGGCTCAGTCCCGAGGAATATGAGCGCGTCGTCAACAGCCTCGGCCGCGAGCCCAACCTCATTGAGCTCGGCATCTTCTCGGTGATGTGGTCGGAACATTGCTCCTACAAATCCTCGCGCGTGCATTTGAAGAAACTGCCGACGCAGGCGCCGTGGGTGATCTGCGGGCCAGGCGAAAATGCCGGCGTGATCGACATCGGCGACGGCGACGCGGCGATCTTCAAGATGGAGAGCCACAACCACCCGTCCTACATCGAGCCCTACCAGGGCGCCGCCACCGGCGTCGGCGGGATCCTGCGCGACGTCTTCACCATGGGCGCGCGGCCGATCGCCAATCTGAACGCGCTTCGCTTCGGCAGCCCCGACCATCCCAGGATGCGCCATTTGATCGCCGGCGTGGTCCACGGCATCGGCGGCTATGGCAATTGCGTCGGCGTTCCGACCGTCGGTGGCGAAGTGAATTTCGACACCGCGTATGACGGCAACATTTTGGTCAATGCGATGACCGTTGGGATCGCCAAGACCGACAAGATTTTCTACTCGGCCGCGACCGGGATCGGCAATCCGATCGTCTATGTCGGCTCGAAGACCGGGCGCGACGGCATTCACGGCGCGACCATGGCGAGCGCCGACTTCGACGAGAATAGCGACGAGAAGCGCCCGACGGTCCAGGTCGGCGATCCGTTCACCGAGAAATTGCTGATCGAGGCGTGCCTCGAATTGATGGGCACCGACGCTATCGTCGCCATTCAGGACATGGGCGCTGCGGGCCTCACCTCATCGTCGGTCGAAATGGCGAGCAAGGGCGGCGCCGGCATCCGCCTCGACATGAACAAGGTGCCGTGCCGCGAAACCGGGATGACGCCCTACGAGATGATGCTCTCCGAATCGCAGGAACGC
>JACCSV010000213.1 GCA_013812805.1 Sphingomonas sp.
CTGGTCAACCAGCTTGGTGATGTCAGCCATTTTTAACTCCTGTACGGGCTCCAAGTGCCCAATTGTCGATGCGTTGATGTAGAAGCGAAGAAACTCAGGCGGCTTCCTTGGCCGCATAGGCCGTGAAAATCCGCGCCAGCTGTGCGCCCGGCTCGTTGATGGTCCGTGCGATCTTGCTCGCCGGTGCCTGAACGAGGCCGATGATGGTCGCTCGAAGCTCGTCGAGCGACGGGAGTGCGGCCAGAGCCTTGATCCCGTCGACGTCGAGCACCGTGTCGCCCATCGCTCCGCCGACGATCTCGAACTTGTCGGTCGTCTTGGCGAAATCGACTGCCACCTTGGCCGCCGCGACCGGGTCACCCGAAGTCGCAAGCGCGGTCGGCCCCTTGAGCAGCTCGCCGATTGGCTGATAGCGCGAGCCATCCAAAGCGATCAGCGCCAGCCGGTTCTTCGCAACTTTGAATTGGGCGCCGGCGTCGCGCATCTTCAGCCTCAGGTCAGTGGACTGCGCCACGCTGAGCCCGAGATTGCGGGTGACGACCACCACGCTGGTCTCGGAGAAGACCGTCTTCAGCTCGTCGACCAAGTCCGCTTTTTGCGAACGATCCATGCCAACTCCATACAAATCCCGGCGAAGCCAAGGCTTCGAACGAGAACCCAAAAACCGCTACAGACCCTGCAGCGGGAACGACGTGTCCGTGGGGATGGATCGGCGGCGCTGCAGCGGCAACGCACGACGGCGGGCAGGACCCGCCGAATGATTCTGTCCCCGTCTAGGCTGCAAATTAAGGGACTTGCCCAGCAACTGTCTCGGACGGCTGCGCCGGCCAAAGCCCACGCGAAGCGCGCCTATAGCGGACTTGGCCCGCCGATCAAGTATTTGAACAAACGAAAGCCCGGGCGAAGCGCTTGGCTCCACCCGGGCTTATCGTGCCCATTTGCCGAAGCAAAAGGCAGTTTGGCGTTAGCCGCGCTCAGGCATCGGCGGCGGCGGCGGCGGCGGCGGCGGCGGCGACGGGCAGATGTCGGTCGCCATGATCACCGAACCGTCGGGGCAGGTCTGCGTCGCCGGGGCTACCGGAGGCGGCGGCGGAGGAGCCGACACTTCGACCGGAGCAACGTACGGAGCTTCTGCCGGAGCGCCGAACTTGAAAATCAGGCTGGCGAGCAAGCTGTGCGATTTGAAGCGGCTGTTGCCACGGAACAGCACGTCCGCGTCGGTGGAGTTGAAGTTATCCTCGAAGTCCAGCTTGCCGGTGCGGAAGTAGCGGTACTTGGCACCGAGTTCCACGTTCGTGGTGATCGGCACGCCGACGCCGGCGATGAGCTGGTAAGCCCAGGCGTCGTCGCGGTCACCGAGAGCCTTGACCCGGGCCCGGCCGAAACCGCCGCCGCCGTAGACGCGGAAGCCGCCGGCGCCGAAGTCGGCAAGTGCGTTACCCATGATCGAGGTGACCCGGGCACGGCCGTCAAGGTCGAAGCTGGAGTCGGTGGCGAGGTCGCCGGTGGCATCCTCGAAATTATCGATGAAAGTCTGGTCGATCTGCAGTTCGTCGACCTTGGCCCGCTTGTAGCCAATCTCGGCTTCGAGGCGGAACGCGCCGAGGTCATATCCGGCGATCACGTCGAGATCCAAGCCGCGCTTGTAATCGATCCTGAAGGCGTCGGCGTCGGAGACGTCGTTGAACAGGGGATCGGTAAAGTCCACGTCGGCGGTAGCCCTGGTGTCCTTGGGGAACAGCAGACCGCCTTCGATTCCGACGTAAGGACCGGAGTCCTGAGCGACCGCAGGAGTCGCGATCGCCGCCGCCGCAACGGCAGCCAATAGATAGTTACGCATTGAAAAGTCCTCTGAATTTTGGGGAACGGGCGCTTAAACAGGGCTGGGCTCGGAAAGTTGCCGCGCAAAAGCGACTGCAGCCCAATATGTTGCTAACGAGCAACAGGCGATGGCGTTAACAAATCACTTAACGCATTGCTGCAGTGCACAATTTCGGAATTTCGGCAAATCTGAGATATCTGGATCGCACACATATTTTTGTCGTCACTCAGGCCCTGGCGTTCTCCGCCAAATAGCGCTGCAGGTCCTCGCTGCCGCCTACCGTCTCGCCGTCGATGACGACCAGGGGCGTGGTCGAAACGCCACGCTCGGCCTCGAACGCGTCCACTTCCTCGCGGCTCGAGAGGATATGGTCGTCCACCTCGAAGCCGCCGTCTTCGAGCATTTGCTTGGCGCGAACTCCGAACGGGCAGGTGTGATCGGGGAGGACCATGCGGTACAACGTGGCTTTGCGGTCGGGCATCTTGATCTCCTTGCTCGCCGCTACAGCGAGCCGTCCCCGTTCCGGTTCCGACTGTTGTTCAGTTCGGCCTGACTTGCGGCTTGAGCTCCATCGATGCCGCCAGCCGCGACAGCCGGCGCAGCACTCCGTCGTTGACGAGGTCGCCTTCCTCGTGCGGCACTTCCAGCTGTAGCGATCCGTCGCGCACCAGAAGCCGCGTTTCGTGAAGCACCGACTTGATCCCTCCCGACAGCCGCTGGGCGGTGCGGATGGCGAGGCCCCACTGCTTGGCGCGAAGCAGGTCGCGCGGCCTGCACAGCCCGGCCAGGCGCGGGTCGGGCAGCTTGTCGCGCCCGAAAGCGGTCGAGAGGGCCTGCGCCATCATCACTCGGCCCCTGGCATCGATCCCGACCCAATTGGCGTGCAGCGCCTGCTCGACCGCACGGTCGGCGCGAAACTCAGGGTTCGCCTGCCACGCAAGATGGGCGAGAAGACAGGCGGCAAGCCGTATCTGCCGCAGGGCCGGCGGGTCATCGAAGCCGCCGTCGATCCACGAATCGAGGCTGTCGCCGAGGGTTTCGACCCGGCGGTCGGCGGTACTTAGCTCGCGCGCGGCGGCGGTCAGCGGGTCCAGCGACCGCAGCCGCGCCCGCAAGTCGGAATAGAGCAGCCCTTCGCGAATCCCGAAAGCCGACACCATGATCTGCGCTGGGCGAAGCTCTTCCACCAGTGCCGCCAGAAGCATCGCCGCGGCCGGCGATGAAGCGAGCCGCGCGGGCGCGATATCCGCGGTCCAGCGCTGGTCCTTGGGCTCGACGATCCGCCGCAGTTCGGCGGCCCGCTCCGGGGCCATCGGATATTGGTGGATGATCGGCAGCGGATAATCGGTGGCGATCATGTCGATCCGCGCAAGCGAGCGCCACGACCCGCCGACCAGGTAGAGAGTCCGCCCTTTTGCAGACCCGGTCAGCCCGGCGCCGCGGACCGCCTGGCGAAGCACTTCCCGGGCGCGCTTGCCCTTGGCATCGACGCGAAGCACGCCAAGCGGCATCGACATCGGCGCGCTCGCGACGCCATTGGCGACGTCGACCAGCTCGAGGCTGCCGCCGCCAAGGTCGCCGGCGATGCCGTCGGCATCCGGGATTCCCGAAATCACCCCCAGGCCGGCAAGCGTCGCTTCCTGCTCGGCGCTCAGCACCCGGCATCGAAGCCCGAGCCGGCGGATGTCGGCGACCAGCTCGCGGCCGTTGCTCGCATCGCGCGCGGCAGCCGTCGCGACGACGTGGGTGGTCGCCGCCCCCATGTGGTCGACCAGCAACTTGAACCGTTTCAGCGCCTGCAAGGCCTTGTCGCGGGCGGCAGGCGTGATCGCGCCAGTCTTGGCCAGCCCTGATCCAAGGCCGGCGAGCACCTTTTCGTTGAAGATCGGGAACGGGACCCGCTGCGCGCCCGAATAGACGACCAGGCGAACCGAGTTGGAGCCGATATCAATGATCGCGGTCGGCTTGGCGGCCATGAGCGAGGCTCTAGCGGCCGCGCTGGAAGCGCAGCTTGGGGACTCGCCGGCCCTTCTTGAGCGCCTGCCCACGGCCCGACAGCGACACGTTGTTCATGAAATAGGTGTGCAAATTGAACGCCTGCTCCGGCTTCGGCTGCAACCGCTCATAGCTGCCATCGGGCGTCAGGCGCCAGCTTTGCTCATTGTCGAGCAGGTTGGCGAGAAGCACCTGCTCAAGCAGCTGGGCGTGAACCGTCGGGTTCTCAATCGGCAGCATATATTCAATCCGCCGGTCGAAGTTGCGCGGCATCCAGTCGGCCGAGCTGATGTACATCTTGGCGTCGGCGTGGGGCAGCTCCTGGCCGTTGGCGAAGCACCACATCCTGGCATGCTCGAGGAAGCGGCCGATGATCGACTTGACGAAGATGTTCTCGGACAGGCCCGGAACCCCAGGGCGAAGGCAGCAGATGCCGCGAATGATGAGGTCGATCGACACGCCCGCGGCGCTCGCCTCGTACAATTTGTCGATTATCGCCGGGTCGACCAGCGAGTTCATCTTTGCCCAGATGCCCGATGGCCGCCCTTCGCGGGCGGCTGCGATCTCGACGTCGATCAGCCGCAACAGCTCGCCGCGCAGCTGGTGCGGCGAGATCACCAGATGCTTGAGGTTCCTCGGCTCGAGGTAGCCGGTCATGTAGTTGAACAGCTTGGCGGCGTCGCGGCCGATCCGGGCGTCGGCGGTGAAGTAGCTGACGTCGGTGTAGATGCGCGCCGTCACCGGATGGTAATTGCCGGTCCCAAAGTGGCAGTAAGTGCGGTACCCTTTCTCCTCGCGGCGCACGACCATCGACACCTTGGCGTGGGT
>JACCSV010000214.1 GCA_013812805.1 Sphingomonas sp.
GCTCGTGATCGCAGTGCCCCCGCCGCGCAAGCGCGCCTCGCGCCGGCGACTCGCCGAAGGCCCGTCCGATCCTTTGTTCGAAGCGCTTCGGGAGAGGCGGCGGGCAATTGCCGCTGAAGCGGGCGTCCCACCCTACGTCGTCTTCCACGATTCCACGCTGCGCGGCATCGTCGCTGCAAGACCGGCGTCGCTGGGCGAGCTCGCGCAAATCCAGGGCGTGGGCGAAGCCAAGCTGGCGCGCTATGGTGAAGCGATGCTCGACGCGCTTCGCGCCCACCTGGAGACCCAGCAATGATCCGCCAGCTTGACGCCAAGACGCTGGTCAGTGGCCAGATCGCCCCGGCGCAGGTCGCTGAGTTGAAGGCGCAGGGCGTAACGATGATCGTCAACAATCGGCCCGACGGCGAAGACCCCGACCAGCCGACCGGGCTCGAGATCGAGCAGGCCGCCGAACGTGCAGGGATTGCCTATCGAGCGATTCCGATCCGGCGCGGCATCGGGCCGGCCGATGTCGAATCGATGCACCAGGCGATCGAGGCGGCCGACGGCAAGGTGCTTGCGTACTGCCGCTCCGGGACCCGCTCGACTCTGGCCTGGGCGGTAGCACGGCGGCGGCAGGGCGCGGGAAAGCAAGAGCTTGAGGAGGCGGCTGCACGCGCGGGCGTCGACCTCGCGCCGATTGCGCACCTGCTTTAGGCGCTGGAGAGCAGCGCCTCGGCCTGCACCCAGTCTTCTTCCAGGACCATCAGCCGAACCGGCATGATCGGGCCCCAGCCGACGCTGCTCGTCTCGGCGTCGAACAGCACCGCGCCGATACCTTCCGATTCCAGCCGAAGCCGGGCCAGGTCGGCTTCGACCCGCATCTGAAAGCGTGCGAGTTCGACGAGGCCGCTCACCAGGGCACCACGTCGCCGGCTGCAATCTCTGCCTCGCGCGGCTGGCGGCCGAGGATCGAATTGCGATGCGGGAAGCGCCCGAACTTGGCGACGATGTCATGGTGTTTCCTGGCATAACCAAGCAAACCGTCATCGCCGAGCGCGGTGAACAGCAATAGCGACTGGCGCTGGTCGTCCACATCCTCGCTGTGCTGGAACGGCATGTAGAGGATTCCGCGCTCCGCCTTGCTCAGCTGCTCGTCGAGCCCACGCTGAACCGCCTGCCAGGCGACCGCGATCGCCAGCGGATCGGTCGAGAATTGCTCGGCGAGGCCGCGAAACATGTTGCGCGGGAACTGGTCAAACAGCACGACCGCGGCGAGCGCCGTCCGCGCATCCCCGAGAAAGCTTTCCGCCGGCAGCTGGCGCTTATCGTCGCGAAGCTCGCCGAAGCGTGTGCGGATTTGCTCGTCGAGCGCCGGGTCTTGTTTCCACCATTGCTCGGACTTCAGCGCGAACCAGAAGTCGAGCACCTCGTCGACCCAGTCGTTCAAGCCGCGGTGCCTCCGACGGTGAGGCCGTCGATTAGCAGGGTCGGCTGGCCGACGCCCGCCGGGACCGACTGCCCGCCCTTGCCGCAGACGCCAATGCCCTGGTCGAGCGCCATGTCGTTGCCGATGCCCTTGACCCGGGTCAGCACCGTCGGCCCGTCGCCGATCAGGGTCGCGCCCTTGACGGCTTCCGCGATCTTGCCGCCGCGGATTCGGTAGGCCTCCGTGCAGGAGAAGACGAATTTGCCGCTGGTGATGTCGACCTGGCCGCCGCCGAAATTCTTGGCGAAGATGCCGTCCTTGACGCGGCTGATCAGCTCTTCGGGCTCATCCCTGCCGCCGAGCATGAAGGTGTTGGTCATCCGCGGCATCGGGGCGTGCGCGAAGCTTTCGCGGCGCCCGTTGCCGGTCAGCTCGACGCCCATCAGCCGGGCGTTGAGCCGGTCCTGCAGATAACCTTTTAGGATGCCGTCCTCGATCAGCACGTTGCGCTGCGTCGGGGTGCCTTCGTCGTCGATCGTCAGCGATCCCCGGCGCTCGCGCATCGCTCCGTCGTCGATGACTGTCACCCCGGGGGCGGCAACTCGCTCGCCGATGCGACCGCTGAAAGCGGATGTACCCTTGCGGTTGAAGTCCCCTTCGAGCCCGTGGCCGACCGCCTCGTGCAGCAGCACGCCGCACCAGCCGGGGCCAAGCACCACCGGCATTTCCCCCGCCGGCGCCGCGACCGAGCCGAGGTTGGTCAGCGCCTGGGCGAGCGCCTCGTCGATCGCCTGGTTCCACACCGCGGGGTCGAACAAACGGTCGTAAAGGTAGCGGCCGCCCATCCCGTAGCTGCCGACCTCGCGCCGGTCGCCGTCGGCAGCGACGATCTGCACCCCCATCCGGACCAGCGGGCGGACGTCCGACGCGGTAAAGCCGTCGGCGCGAATGATCTCGATCGCTCGCCAGCTTGCCGTCAGGCCAACGCTGACCT
>JACCSV010000216.1 GCA_013812805.1 Sphingomonas sp.
TCTTCCGTCCGATCGCCAAATGGGCGGCGCGGATCGAAGACGCTCGGCGAATCCCGGAATATGTCGCGCGCGCCTGGCGCGTCGCGACTGCCGGCCGGCCGGGGCCGGTGGTGCTCGCGCTCCCTGAGGACATGCTGCGGGACGAAGTTGAGGTTGCCGACCGGCCGTGCGTGCCGCCGCTCGCCGAGGAGCCGGACCCGGGCGCTCTCCAGGCTTTGTTCGAACTGCTCAAGGAAGCGTGCGCGCCGGTCGCGATCGTCGGCGGTGCGGACTGGAGCCCGCGCGCTGCGCACCATTTCGCCAATTTCGCCTTTCGGCACGGAATCCCGACCGCGGCCGCATTCCGCCGCCAGGACGCGATCGACAATGGCTGCGGGGTCTATGCCGGGAACCTCGGCTACGGCCCCAACCCCAAGCTTCAGCAGCGCATCCGCGATGCCGATTTGATCCTCGCGGTCGGCTGCCGGCTCGGAGAAGCCACGACCGACGGCTACACTTTGGTCACGCCCGACCATCCGGGCCAGACGCTGGTCCACGTCCACCCCGACCCGAACGAGCTCGGCCGGGTCTACCACGCCGATTTGCCGATCTGCTCCGACATGGGCGAGTTCGCGGAGATGATCGACGACTGGGCCGACCCCGAACTGGCGCGCTTCTCGTGCGGCGAGGAAGCGCACGGCGAGTGGCTCGAATGGTCGGAGCCCAGGCCGGCGCCCAAGGAAAACGCAAAGCCCATCGTGCTCGACCTAGGCGCGTGCGTGCGGGCTATGCGCGAGCGGCTGCCGTCCACCACCATCGTCTGCAACGGCGCCGGCAATTTCTCGGGGTGGGTGCACCGCTACTGGCGCTACGGCTGCATGCCGGCGCAGCTTGCGCCGACCAGCGGAACGATGGGCTATGGCGTGCCGGCCGCGGTCGCCGCGGCGCTCAGGTTCAGCGACCGGCCGGTGGTGTGCGTCGCGGGCGACGGCGACTTCCTGATGAACGGTCAGGAGCTTGCGACCGCGGTGCAGCATGGCGCGGACCTGCTGGTGATCGTCGTCGACAATGGCAGCTACGGCACGATCCGGATGCACCAGGAGCGCGACTATCCGCAGCGCGTATCGGGGACGGACTTGACGAACCCCGACTTCGCGGCGCTTGCGCGGGCTTACGGCGGCTGGGCCGAGACGGTCGAGCGAACGGAGGATTTCGCGCCCGCGCTCGAGCGCGCGCTGGGCGAGACAGGCATCCGCCTGCTGCACCTCAAGACCGACGTCGAGCAGATCAGCCACGCCTCGACAATCAGCAAGCTGCGCGAGCGGGCGCGCGGCTGACGGACCGGCCGGGCAGGCACCATTCCGCTCCCCGAACGTCTTTTGCGTCGATGAAGCTTCCGCTGTTCCAGTTCGTGCAGGCGGTGCGCTCGAGCTACTGGTTCGTGCCCAGCGTGATGGCGCTTGGCGCGATCGCGCTTGGGGTTGTGACGGTGTGGCTCGACTCCGGGCCTGCCGACGGGCTGTTCGAATCGATCGGCTGGTACCAGGAGTCCAAGCCCGAGGGCGCTCGAGCCGTGCTTTCGGCGATCGCGGGCTCGATGATCACGGTTGCCGGAGTGGTCTTCTCGATCACCGTCGTCGCGATCGCCTATGCGGCAAGCCAGTACGGCCCGCGCATCCTCACCAACTTCATGAGCGACCGCGGCAACCAGGTGACTCTGGGCACCTTCATTGCAACCTTCGTCTATTCGATCGTCGTCCTGCGCACGATCTACGGCGGCGACGATGGTTTCGTCCCGCAGCTGGCCGTGGTGGTCGCGATGCTGCTGGCGCTCTGCTCGGTGGCCGTGCTGATCTACTTCATCCACCATGTGCCGCAGAGCATCCACGTCAACGACGTTCTCGCCCGGATCGGCCGCCAGCTGATCTCGTCGGTGGAAACAATCTTTCCCGCCTGTTTCGGCGACGATCCCGAGGAGCGCGAAACGCCGCGCAAGCAGCTCGAGCGCCTCGCCGACGAGCGCTTCGGCACGGGCGCGAACTTCGCGCGGATCGCGTCCGAGGAGTCGGGCTATGTGGAGGCGATCGACGACGACGCGCTGATCCAGTGCGCGTGCAAGTATGACCTGACGGTGCGCCTCCTGAGGTCGCCCGGCGATTTCCTGTACAAGGGCATGCCGTTCGCGCTGGCCTGGCCACGGGAGAGGGTCGCACAGGAGGCGAGGAAGGACCTGCGCCGGGTC
>JACCSV010000253.1 GCA_013812805.1 Sphingomonas sp.
CGGGTGGGGAATTAATGGCCGACGATCTTGATGAAGACGAGCCGTCGGCGGTTCTGCCCGAACCCATCCCGCTTTCGGACCCGGAGTTCAAGGACCAGCTTTCGGCTGTGATCCCGCATTTGCGCGCCTTCGGCCGCTCCCTGTCGGGCAGCCGCGACCTTGCCGACGACCTCGTGCAGGAGACGCTGCTAAAGGCGTGGGCCGCCCGCAAGCGCTTCCAGGCCGGCACCAACATGCGCGCCTGGACCTTCATCATCCTGCGCAACCTGTTTCTCAGCCAGATGCGTCGAGCGCGCTTCAAGGGCGAATGGGACGACGTGACGGCCGCGAAGATCCTCGCCGCGCCTGCCAGCCAGGACCGGCATATCGAACTTGGCGACATGCAGCGGGCGCTGATGCACTTGCCACAACCGCAGCGCGAGGCGTTGATCCTGGTCGGCGCCGGTGGCTTTGCCTATGAGGAGGCGGCGGAAATTTGCGGCTGCGCCGTTGGCACCATCAAGAGCCGCGTCGCCCGCGGGCGAGTGGCGCTGGAACGCCTGCTCTCAAGCGGCAAGCTGCCGTCCCGCCGCCAGCACAAGACGGACCCGGACAAGTCGGCGCTTCAGACGATCATGGGGGAAGTCGACGAGCTCAGCCGCGACGTCTGACGCCGCTGGGCTGACTCCTAGTGCAACCGGCGCAACAGACCCTCGAAATCGTGATCCGAGGGCTCTCGCGCAGCAGTTTCGAAGGCGCGGCGAAGCGCAGCCATGACGCCGGCGTGCTCGGGCGGCATGTCCACCCTGATCACCCTGCGGTCCATATCCATCACTGCAGTCGCCATTGGATCCTGTTCCGGTTTCATCTGGCGGCATTAACGACCCATACCGCCCGGAAGTTTCCTCATGTTATGCTTTCGGGCATGGGCTCCAGCCATGGAATCGGACGCGACGACAGCTGGGCGCGACGACGCGCTTGACCGCGCCACCCATTACTCGCCGTTTCTTCGCGAAACCGCCGCTGCCTACCCCCATCTTATTGAATTATTCCGGAAAAACGGTGCCGAAACGGCCGTAGCGGCAGCTCTGGCGGCGGGCGGCGAATCGGCCGGTGCCGAGCTTCGCCGGCGCCGGCTCGGGCTCGCTCTGGCCGTCAGCCTCGGCGATCTTGGCGGAGAGTTGTCGCTCGAACGGGTGACCGCGCTCCTGTCCAACTTCGCGGATCAGGCGATTGCTCGAGCGATCGACGTTGCGTTCGAGGAACTGATGCCGGGCGAGCCGCAGCGCGGCTTTGCCGTGATCGCGCTTGGCAAGCTTGGCAGCAACGAGCTGAATTTCTCCTCCGACGTCGATCTGCTGCTGCTGTTCGACCCGCAGACGCTGCCGCGGCGCCAGCGCGACGAGCCCGGCGAGGCCGCGGTGCGGATCGGCCGACGCGTGGTCGAGCTGCTGCAGAAGCGCACCGCCGACGGCTATGTCGCGCGGGTCGACCTCAGGCTCCGGCCCTCGCCCGAGGCGACCCCGATCGTGCTCTCGGTCAATGCGGCGATCGCTTATTACGAATCCGCCGCGCTGGGGTGGGAGCGCGCCGCTTTCGTCCGCGCCCGAGCCTGCGCCGGCGATCTCGCCATTGCCGACGGCTTCCTGGAGGCGATCGAGCCGTTCGTCTGGCGGCGGGCGATCGATTTCGGAGCGTTCGACGAGATCCGTTCGATCGGGCAGAAAGTGCGCGATCATTATGCGAGCCGCCAGAGCTTCGGCCCCGGATATGACCTGAAGCGTGGCCGCGGCGGCATTCGCGAGACCGAGTTTTTCGCGCAGGCGCGGCAATTGGTCCACGGCGGGCGCGATCCGCGGCTGCGGCCGGCCGCGACGTTCGACGCTATCGCCGCGCTGGAACGCGCCGGCCACATGGAACCCGACCTGGCGCGCGACATGGCGGAGGCGTACAGGCGGCTGCGCACGATCGAGCACCGGGTGCAGATGGTCGCCGACCAGCAGACTCACCTGCTTCCCGCCGGCGCCGATGAGATGACCGCGGTGGCGCGGCTGCACGGCTTTTCGGACGGCGAGGAGCTGCTCGACTGGCTAAGACCGAGCGTTGCCCGGGTCGGCGAGGCTTTCGACGAACTGGCGGGCAGCGGCTCCCAGCAGTTGCCAAGCGATCCCGAGTTGCTTCGAAGCGAGCTCGCGGCGCTCGGCTTTGCCGACACCGAGCCGGCAATGCGAAGGATCGGCGAATGGCGGTCGGGGCGGGCGCGTTCGCTTCGCTCGTCCGCGGCGCTGGAAGCCTTCGAGGCGATGCTGCCGGCGTTGCTGGGCGCCATTGCCGGCAGCGCCGACCCCGGCAACGCGCTCAACCGGCTCAGCGACATCGTCGAGCGCGTGCCGAGCGGCGTCAACCTCTACCGCCTGCTGCAGGCGCGGCCGGGCCTGTCGACATTGCTCGCCCGGACCCTCGCTCATGCCCCGGCGCTTGCCGACCAGCTCGCGCGGCGCCCCGCGCTCATCGATTCGCTGCTCGACGCCTCCTGCTTCGATCCGCCGCCGCCGGCCGCGGAGTTCGCGCGCTTCCTGGCCGAGGAGATGCGCGGCAAGCCTTACGACCTCGCCATCGACCGCGCCCGGCGGATCGTTAACGAGCGCCGCTTCGCGCTCGGCGTGCAGCTGGTCGACCAGCGCGGCGACCCGCTAGCGGTCGGTCAGGGCTATGCCTGCGTCGCCGAAGGGGCGCTGGTTGCGCTCGCAGCCGCCGCGGTCGCCGAATTCGAGTCAGCGCACGGCAGCTTCCCAGGCGCGGAACTGGTCATTCTCGGCCTCGGCCGGCTCGGCGGCGGGGTCCTCACCCACGCTTCCGACCTCGACCTCATCTATCTGTTCACGACGCCCGTAGCGGACTCGTCCAACGGCGCCAGGCCGCTTGGTCCAAGCGATTATTTCAACCGCCTCGCCAACCGGGTGACCGCGGCGCTCAGCGTCTCGACCGCGGCTGGGCCGCTGTACGACGTCGACACCCGCCTCCGCCCGCAGGGCGAGCAGGGGATGCTGGCGGTGTCGGTGGATGCGTTCGCCGACTATCAGCGCGACGAAGCCTGGACCTGGGAGCATATGGCGCTCGCCCGGGCGCGGCCGGTGTTCGGATCCGAAGCGGCACGGCACTCGGTCGCCGCACTGATCCGGGAAATCCTGGGCCAGTCGAAACATTCGTCCGGAGCCGCGGCCGACGCGGTCAAGATGCGCGACGAGATCGCGCGCCACAAACCCGCTTCGGGACCGCTTGACGTGAAGCTTGGGCCGGGCGGGCTGGTCGATCTGGAATTCGCCGTGCACGTGCTGCAGCTGACGCATTCGACTGGCCTCGATCCACCGTTGGAAGCAGCGGTTGAACAGCTCGCCTCGGCGGGGTTGATCGAACGAAACATTGTCGAAGCGCAAAAGTTGCTAACTCGAATGCTGGTGGTGATCAGGCTGCTTGCGCCGGAGACGGCAACGCCCAATGAGGATAGCCGCAAGCTGATGGCGCAGCTGTGCGGAGCGACCGGCTGGGACGATCTCATCGGCCGCCATGCGCAAGCACGGCACGACGTATCGCAACTCTGGAAAAAGGTTAGGGAAAGCGCATGATCAACGAAGGCGACCGGGCCCCCCCGATTGCGCTGGAGACCAGCGACGGCCGAAGGATCGACCTGTCGCGGCTGGGCGGTCCGGTGGTGCTGTATTTCTATCCGAAGGACGACACTTCGGGCTGCACCCGCCAGGCGCAGGACTTCACCGCCCTTGCCGCCCAGTTCGAAGCTGCCAACGTGCCGGTCGTCGGCATCTCCCGCGACGCGATGGCCAAGCATGAGAAGTTCATCGGCAAGTACGAACTGACGGTGCCGCTGGTGTCCGACGAGGATGGCAGCATTTCAGACGCGTTCGGCACCTGGGTGCAGAAGTCGATGTACGGCCGCAAATATATGGGCATGGAGCGCTCGACCTTCATGATCGGCGACGACGGCACCGTGCTCCAGGCGTGGCGCAAGGTGAAGGTGCCCGGCCACGCGGCGGAAGTGCTCGAAGCGGCGCGAAAGGCCGCGCAGTGAGCGAGGCGCCGCCGTTTCATGTGCGGCGGCTCACTCGCGCCGACATCGACCTGATGCTGGCGATATCGCGGATGTTCGGGACCGTCTTCGGCGAGGTCGAAACCTACACCGCGCGGCCGCCCAGCGGCGGCTATTTCGACCGGCTGCTCGGCAACAAGGAGTTCGTCGCGCTTGCAGCCATGCAGGCGGGTGAGGTGATCGGCGGGCTCGTCGCCTACGAGCTGGTCAAGTTCGAGCAGGAGCGGAGCGAATTTTACATCTACGACCTGGCGGTGCGCGAAGACTCCCGTCGGCGCGGAGTCGCCACCGCGCTGATCGAGGAACTTCGGCGGATCGCGGCCGCCAATGCGGCGCAGGTAATCTTCATCCAGGCCGACCGCAGCGACGAGCCCGCGATCGCGCTATATTCGAAGCTCGGCCGGCGCGAGGAGGTGCTGCACTTCGACATCCCCGCCGCCGGGAGGGAAACGTAGGGATTTGAAACTGGATTGGCGCTCATGCTAGCGGCAGGCGACATCTTTTCAGGAGCATGAAGTTGGCCGAGTTCGCGCTTCCCAGGAACAGCAAGATCACCAAGGGCCGCGAGCATCCGGGCGAGGCCGGCAAGCGGCTCAAGTCGTTCAAAATCTACCGCTACAACCCCGACACCGGCGCCAACCCGCGCTGGGACCGCTTCACCATCGACCTCGACAAGACCGGGCCGATGGTCCTCGACGCCCTCATCCGGATCAAGAACGAGATCGACCCGACTTTGACCTTCCGCCGTTCGTGCCGCGAGGGGATTTGCGGCTCCTGCTCGATGAACATG
>JACCSV010000272.1 GCA_013812805.1 Sphingomonas sp.
GGACTATGGCCGGTGGGACGACTTCAGCGATGCGGCCGCGCTCGAGGAGCGCGAGCTCGGCCGGCGCTCCGCAGCGGCCCTCCAGCAGCGCTTCGACCGCTCGCAGCTCTCGCCCGCAGACCAGCTCAGCTACGACCTGTTCCTCTACCGCAATGCCCGCGCCGAAGCGGTCTTCGCCTACCGCCGGCAGTCCTATGTGTTCGACCAGATGAACGGGGCGCAGAGCGACCTCCCCGCCTTCCTGATCAACATCCACAAGGTCGACAGCGTGGCCGACGCGGAAAGCTATGTGTCGCGGATTCGCGGCATCGCCGCCGCGCTCGACCAATCGATCGACGAGGCCCGGCAGCGCCAGGCGCTCGGAATCCTGCCGCCCAGATGGGTCTTCCCCTACGTCATCGCGGATTCGCGCAACGTCACCAAGGGCGCCCCGTTCGGGCCCGGCGCCGACGCCCCGCTGTGGGCCGACTTCAAGTCGAAGGTCGCCGGGCTGGACACCGATGCGGCGACCAGGCAGCGGCTGCTCGATTCCGCCCGCGCCGCCCTCGTGAATGACATGCGGCCGGCCTACGGCCGCCTCATCGCGCTGATGGAGCAGAACCAGCGCGCCGCCGGCACCAAGGACGGCATCTGGCGCTTCCCCAACGCCGCCGCGCAGTACCAGGCGCTGCTCAAATATTACACCACGGCCGACTACACGCCCGACCAGATCCACGATCTCGGGCTCGACCAGGTCGCGCGAATCCACGGCGAGATGGACGCAATCAGGCGGCAGGTCGGCTTTGCCGGGACGCTCCAGGACTTCTTCCAGCACATGCGCACTTCGAAGCGCTTCTACTACCCAAACACCGACTCCGGCCGGCAGATGTACCTCGACGAATCGCAGGAGGCCTACGCTCAGGTGCGCTCCGCGGCGCCGCGCTTCTTCGGCCGCGTTCCGCAATCCGAGCTGGCGATCAAGCGGGTCGAGCCGTTCCGCGAAAAAAGCGCGGGCAAGGCCTTCTACCAGTCCCCGCCGCCCGACCGCTCGCGCCCCGGCACTTACTATGTGAACCTCTACGACATGAACAACATGCCCTCGACCGAGGTCGAGGCGCTGTTCTGCCACGAGGGCATCCCCGGCCACCACCTGCAGAATGCGCTTCGGGTCGAGCTCGGCTCGGCAGTGCCGCCGTTCCGCCAGTTCGGCGGCTACACCGCCTATGGCGAGGGCTGGGGCCTCTATTCGGAGAAATTGTGCAAGGAGATGGGCCTCTACCAGGACCCGTACCGCGACTTCGGCCGGCTCCAGCTCGAGCTTCACCGGGCGATCCGGCTGGTGGTCGACAGCGGCCTCCACCACAAGCGCTGGAGCCGCGAACAGGCGATCAAATATGTCGAGGACAATAGCGCCGACGCCAAGGGCGGAATCGTCAAGGCGATCGAGCGCTACATCGTCTATCCGGGCCAGGCGACCGCCTACATGGTCGGCAAATTGAAGATCGAGGATCTGCGGCGCAAAGCCGAGGCGGCGCTCGGACCTCGCTTCGACGTCCGCGGCTTCCACGACACGGTGCTGCTCGCCGGCGCGATGCCGCTCGACATGCTCGAAACGCGCGTGGACGAGTGGATTGCGAGCCAGCGGGCGTCGTAAACCGTCATTGCGACCCCGGCCCCAAGCCGGGGAAGCAATCCAGCGGCGCTTCTGGATTGCTTCGTCGCCCACGGCTCCTCGCAATGACGCTCGTGGTTGAGTTTTTGCCCGCAACTCACTAAATCGGACTGGAACAATCCGAATTAGATATGCGCCTGACCCACCTTGCCGATTATGCGGTCGTGATCATGACCGCCGCCGCTCGCCGCGAGCAGGGCGCGCGTTTGTCCGCGTCCGAGCTCGCGCAGGAAACCGGAGTCCCCTTGCCCACCACCCAGAAGCTGATGGGCCGCCTTGCCGCGGCAGGACTGCTCGACAGCGCGCGCGGTGCGGCCGGCGGCTTCTCGCTTGCCCGGCCGCCAGGCGACATCAGCCTCGCCGACATCGTCGAGTCGGTCGAGGGCCCGATCGCGCTGACCATGTGCTCGGACGGCGTCAACCACGACTGCGCGCTCGACGCTCACTGCCGGATCAAGCCGCACATGGGCATCGTCGGCAATGCGGTTCGCGGAGCGCTCGGCGCCGTTCGCCTGACGGAGCTCGCGCGATGAACGAGGCGATCAAGAATCGCGAGATCCACGAGGCCGTCGATCGCGACTACGAGTGGGGCTTCGCAACCGACATCGAGCAGGAGTTCGCGCCCAAGGGCCTGAACGAGGATACCGTCCGCTTCATCTCCGCGAAGAAAAGCGAGCCCGA
>JACCSV010000273.1 GCA_013812805.1 Sphingomonas sp.
CAGGGCAGCGGGCCCAAGATCAACATTGCGCTCGACCCGCTCGAGGGGACGACGATTACCGCCAAGGCGGGGCCGAACGCGCTCGCGGTGCTTGCGATCTCGGAAGAGGGCTGCCTGCTCAACGCGCCCGACGTCTACATGGACAAGCTCGCCATCGGCCCCGGCTACGCCGACGACCTGGTTTCGCTCGACCGCTCGCCGGCAGAAAATATCCGGGCGCTGGCCAGGGCCAAGGGCGTCGAGCCGGGCTTGATCATCGCCTGCGTTCTCGACCGCCCGCGCCACGACAAGCTGATCGCCGAGCTTCGCGGCCTCGGCTGCGGCATCCAGCTGATCCCCGACGGCGATGTCGCCGGAGTGATCGCGGTTACCGACCCCGACACCAACGTCGATATCTACCTCGGGTCGGGCGGCGCTCCCGAAGGCGTGCTCGCGGCCGCGGCGCTGCGCTGCGTCGGCGGGCAGATCCAGGGCCGGCTGCTGTTCCGCAACGACGACGAGGTCGGCCGCGCCCGCCATTGGGGGATCGAGGACTTGAACCGCATCTACCGCACCCAGGACATGGCCAAGGGCGACTGCATCTTTGCAGCGACCGGGGTCACCGACGGCTCGCTGCTCGCCGGCGTCAAGCGCAAGAAGCAGTGCATCACCACCGAAAGCATTGTCATGCGCGCCAGCTCCGGAACGGTCAGGCGAGTGACGGCCGAGCACCACAAGTGGACGGCTTGAGCAAAGACCCGTCGCCGCTGCTCGCTGTCGAGCCCGGCTACAAGAATGTCCTTCGCGGGCGGCAACTCGTGACGTGGGTGGTGGTGTGCGTTGCGGCGGCTGTCGCCGACCAGCTACTGCTCGACGACACTGCCTTCCATGGCTTTCCGACTACGGCGCTCCCGATCCTGGCGCTGATCTCGCTGAGCACCGCGCCGCAGCGGATTTACGCGCGCCTTCGCTACCGGCTTACTGACCGCTTTCTGCAGGTCCTGCGCGGCTGGCTGTTCCACACCGACACCATCGTGCCCCTGGTCCGGGTCCAGCACCTCGACGTGACCCGCGGTCCGCTCGACAAGATGTTCGGGACCGCGACACTGGTCGTTCACACTGCCGGGACCCACAACAGCATCGTCACCTTGCCCGGCCTTTCGCCCGAGCGGGCGGCGGAAATCCGCGACATCGTCCGCGAGCATGTCCGCACGGATTTTGCATGACGAGCGAGGACCACGCGGTCGGCGAGCGCGAACGGCTGCATCCTTTGTTTCTGCTGACGGGCTTGGGCAAATCGGTGCGGGGCGCTGCGGGCGGCTATGCGGTAATCGGGTATCTCGCCGTGTCCGGCCGCGGTGGGACGGCGGTGTTCGCGATCCTCGCGATGCTGGTCATCGCGGCGATTGCGACCTTCATCTATTGGACCCGCTTCGAGTTCCGCGTCGGTGAGGACGAGATTCGGATCGACAGCGGCATTTTCTCCCGCACCCATCGGTCGATCCCGTTCGACCGGATTCAGGACGTCGACATTACGCAGGGCCCGGTGGCGCGGCTGCTGCGAATGGCGCAGGTCAAGTTCGAAACCGGCGGGTCCGCGGGAAGCGGCGCCGATGAAGGCATGCTGGCGGCGATCCCGCTGGAGCGCGCCGAGCAGCTCCGGCTGCAGGTACGAAGCCGCCGCTCGGCCGGGTTGGAAACGGCCGTGCCGGAGGCCCGGGCCGAACGGCCGCCGGTGTTTGCGATGGACTTGAGGCGCCTGGCCATCGCCGGGACGTTCAACTTCAGCCTGGCCCTGATCGCCGGCCTGTTCGGCCTCACCCAAACGATGGGCAACGTGCTCGGCTTCGATCCCTTCAGCCGCCACTTCTGGCTGTCGCTGCTGAGCGCCGGCGATCCGATCCGGGACTTCCTGGTCGCCCACCGCTTCGCCGCGGCCGCCGCCGGAGCGGTATTGCTGATCCTGGTCGGACTGGCGACGGGCGTCGCCCGGACCGCGGTCCGCGACTTCGGTTTCCGGCTCGACCGGGTGGAGGCGGGGCTTCGTCGGCGGCGGGGGCTTTTCACCCGCACCGACGTCACCTTGCCGCTCAAGCGGGCTCAGGCCGCGCTCATCCTGACCGGGCCGGTGCGCAATGCTTTCGGCTGGCGCGAACTGAAGCTGCAAAGCCTGGCGCGCGACGAGGGCGGCGGCGGCGATCACCAGCTGGCACCGC
>JACCSV010000301.1 GCA_013812805.1 Sphingomonas sp.
GCGCACAGCGCCAGGATTGCGGCGATCGCGGCTGTGATCAGCGCGGGCCCGGAACTGCCGCGCTCCGCTGCGCGCGCCATCCCCTCGCCCGCGCCAAGCGCCCGGTACCAGTTCGGGCCGCCGGCGATGCAAGCGAGGTGCAGCGCTGCCGCCGCCACGCTGGCGCAGCCGGCCGCGACCAACCACGGGTTGCGGTCCCACGGCACCTAGCGCTCGCCAATCATGCCTGCAGGCAGCGGAAACGCGGGGGTTTCCTGCTGCCAGAGGATCGAGGCGACCAGCCAGCGGCCGTTGATCCGGACCAACTGGAAGCTGTTGATGCCACGCGTCTGGAACGTCCTAGTGGCGGTTCGGCCGTCGTAGGATGACCAGACTTGCGCGAGGTTTCCGTACACCTCGACCCGGCGCCCGAGCTCCCGCTCGGTAAAGCCTTCCTTCTCCAGCGTCGGGCCGCTCTTGGCGATATAGTCTTCAAGCGTTCCGCCGCGGATGCCGTTGGGGCCGATGAAGCGCAGCAGCGCATTAGGCGCGAACATGGTTCGCATCCGCGCAAAGTCGCGCTTCTGACCGGGCGGGCCGGAGATGATCGCGTAGACATCGCGAATGGTCTGATCGATTGCAGCCGCGTCAGCTGCGCTAACCGGAGACGCGGCCGGCGGAATCGCGGTGGTTGTGCAGCCGGCGAGCGCCAGCGCGGTGACGAGGATCAAGTGCCGGATCATGCTGCCTCCCGCTGCCTCGTGGTCCGGAATTCAATCTGCTTTTCGTACGGCCCGCCGCTGATCATCCGTTTCACGTAGATCGACGGCAAGTGGATGCAGTCGGGATCGAGGCTTCCGACCGCAACGATCTCTTCGACTTCGGCGATGCAGACACGCCCACAGGTCGCGGCCGGCTGATTGAAGTTGCGGGCGGTTTTGCGGAACATCAGATTGCCGGTCTCGTCGGCCTTCCAGCCTTTGACGATCGACACATCGGCGCGGATGCCGCGCTCCAGCACGTAGGTCTCGCCGTCGAACTCTTTCACCTCCTTGCCCTCGGCGACAACGGTGCCGACGCCGGTCCTGGTGTAGAAGCCGGGGATTCCGGCGCCGCCGGCGCGCATCCGCTCGGCAAGTGTGCCCTGGGGACAGAATTCGACCTCGAGCTCTTTCGCCAAGAATTGCCGCTCGAACTCCTTGTTTTCCCCGACGTAGGAGGAGATCATCTTCTTCACCTGGCGGGTGCGAAGCAGCTTGCCGAGGCCGACATTGTCGATGCCCGCGTTATTCGAGGCGATGGTCAAATCCTTGACCCCGCTGTCGACGATCGCGTCGATCAACCGCTCGGGAATTCCGCACAAGCCGAAGCCGCCGGCGGCGATTGTCATTCCGTCGAATAGCAGCCCTTGAAGAGCGGCTGTCGCATCGGGATAGATTTTCTGCATTCGCCCTCCTCAAGTCCGCCACAGCAATAGAAAGGCGGTACCCGTGGTCAAGCACCGCGGGCGCGAGTACCGGCCGGTTGATGGCAGACCAGGCGACTCCCAATCTCCCGTCGCGCAATTTCGAAGCGACTTCGCGTTTCTATGGTGCGCTGGGTTTCGTCGAGGGCTGGCGCGACGAAGCCTGGATGATCCTCAGGCGCGGCGCCATCACGCTTGAATTCTTTCCTTTTCCGGATCTCGACCCGCTCGAAAGCTCGTTCGGCTGCTGCCTTCGGCTGGATGAGCTCGAGAGCTTTTATACGGCCTGCAGGGCGGCCGGGTTGCTGGAGAAATGCGTCGGCCAGCCAAGGCTCCATCCGCCACGGGTCGAAAGCTCGGGAATACGCATCGCCTACATGGTCGATCTCGACGGCACGCTGGTCCGACTAATTCAGAACGGCTGAGTCTACCCCTTGAGCTTCGCCAGCACGCCCTGCAGCTGCATGGCGTTGGACATGTCGCCTTCAACCTTGAGCTTGCCTGTCATGAAGGCGGTCATGCCGTCGAGCTCGCCGGCGGCCATTTTCTGCCAGTCTTCCCAGCTGGTCGTGATGGTCGTGTCGGCCGGGCCCTCATCCTCGCGGACCTGCTCCGCCGCACCGTCGAGCATCACCGTGCCCTCGTGCCCGAAGTCCAGCTTCACCGTCTTGCCGGCGACCCAGGCGCGGTTGTCCTGCATCTTTTGAACCAGTTCCTGCTTGGTCATGTCCCGCATCTCCATTTGCCGTTCGCCTAGCGAGCCGTTGCGGGCGCATCAAGGCGGGCGTAGAGGCGGCCCATGGGATATGAAGCCGACCTCAAATTGTTCATCAACGGCAGCTGGCGCGCCGGTGAAGAGCGCGACCATTTCACCGTCATCGATCCGACCACCGGCAGCGGCATCGCCGAATTGCCGCTGGCGACCGAAGCCGACCTCGACGAGGCGCTGGACACCGCCAAGCGCACCTACCCCGAATGGCGGGCAACCGACGTCGAGAAGCGCAGCGCGATCCTTCACAAGGCGGCCAAGCTTCTAAAGGAACGTGCCGACGATATCGGGCGGACGCTTACCCAGGAGCAGGGCAAGCCGCTGGCAGAAGCCAAGGGCGAAGTGCTCGGCGCCGCCTCGCTGTTCGATTGGTACGCCGAGGAGATCAAGCGCGACTACGGCCGGGTGCTGGTACGGCCGCCGGGGCAGCTGTCGCGGGTGATGCACGAACCCGTCGGCCCCGTCGCGACTTTCACGCCGTGGAATTTCCCGATCTATCTGCTCGCCAAGAAGGTCGCGGCAGCGCTGGGCGCGGGTTGCTCAGTCATCTCCAAGCCGCCGGAGGAGACTCCGGGCTCGACCGTGGCGATCGCCCGCGCGCTCGACGAGGCGGGGCTGCCCAAGGGCGTGTTCCAGCTGGTCCACGGCGTTCCCGACATGGTCAGCCGCCACCTGATCGCCTCCCCGATCATCCGCAAGGTCAGCTTCACCGGCTCGATCCCCGTCGGCAAACATCTGATGAAGCTGTGCGCCGACAGCATGACCCGGGTGACGATGGAGCTGGGTGGTCACGCGCCGGTACTGATCTTCGACGATTGCGATCTCGACAAGACGCTCGACATGGTGGTTCCGCAGAAATTCCGGAATGCCGGCCAGGTGTGCGTGTCGCCGACCCGCTTCTACGTCCAGGAATCGATCTACGAGGCCTTCATCACCGGCTTTGCCGAGCGAACCCGCGGCGTGAAAATCGGCAGCGGGCTGGAGTCGGATACGAAGATGGGCCCGCTTGCCAACAAGCGCCGGCCCGACGCGATTGCTGCGCTCGTCGAAGACGCGCGGGCGAAAGGCGCTCGCGTGATGGAAGGGGGCGAGCCCGGGGACAGCGGCTATTTCTACAAGCCCACCCTCCTCGCCGACGTTCCGCTGGAAGCGGACATCATGAACAACGAGCCGTTCGGCCCGGTCGCGGTGACCCGGCCGTTCAAGACCCAGGACGAGGCGATCGAGCAGGCCAACCGGCTGCCCTATGGCCTCGCGGCCTTCGCCTTCACCGAGAACGGCCGCCGAGCCAATTTGCTCGGCGACGCGATCGAGGCGGGGATGGTCGGCATCAACACCTTCGCCATCTCGGTCGCCGATGCGCCGTTCGGCGGGGTCAAGGAATCGGGCTTCGGCAGCGAAGGCGGCAAGGAAGGCCTCGAGAGCTACCAGGTAGTGAAAGCGATCCATCAGTCATGACCAGATTTCTCCACGTTGCCGCACTTGCGGCACTCCTCGCCGCCTGCGGCTCCGGCCCCCATCCTGGAGCGCGCAATCCGCTGATCCTGCCGCCCGCCTACGGAACCCCGTC
>JACCSV010000304.1 GCA_013812805.1 Sphingomonas sp.
CTCAAGCGGGCTCAGGCCGCGCTCATCCTGACCGGGCCGGTGCGCAATGCTTTCGGCTGGCGCGAACTGAAGCTGCAAAGCCTGGCGCGCGACGAGGGCGGCGGCGGCGATCACCAGCTGGCACCGCTCGCTCGCGACGAGGAGGTCGCGACGATCATCCAGGAGATCGGCTGGCGCTGGCCGCCTGAGAGTGTGCGGTGGCTCGAGATCTCCCGCGCCTATCTGTGGACCTTCGCCATTGCGATCAGCCCGTTGATCGTGCTCGGACTGCTGCAGGCCACTGCTCTCGGCTATACCCTCGACGAAGGCGACCTCGGCGCTACTGACGGTACGCTGGCGCCGTTGCTGGGCCCGGTTCTGGTCGTCCTTGCCGCCGCCGGAGCGGTGCTGTTCGCCCGCTGGCTGGCTTGGCGGCGAACCGCCTATGCGCTCGACGGCGAGCGATTGCTGGTCCGGACCGGCTGGTGGCGGCGCCGGCTGCTGCTGTTGCCGCTCGACCGGCTGCAGAGCATTGACATCAAGGAGAGCCTGCTCAGCCGCTGGTTTGGAGTTTCGACGCTGGTTTTCGGAGTCGCTGGCGGTCGCGGCTTTTCCACCCACATAATTCCGTCCGTCGAGCGCGAATCGGCGCGCAAGCTTCGTGACCAGCTGCTAATCTGAACCATGAATTTCGCGCTTGGGGTGGAAAGATCGGTCGCCGGGCAGCCGTGGTGCTGGCGGCGATCGGGCGAGCCAGGGCAGGGGATGGAGCAGCTGGTCGACGAGCTGCTGCTCGCCCGCGGCGTTGCGCTCGACGACCTGGCGCGTCACCGCGACCCGCGGATCCGCGATTTTCTGCCCGACCCTTCCGCCTTCCAGGACATGGACAAGGGCGCGCGGCGCCTTGCCGACGCGATCCAGGCGGGCGAGAGCATCGCTATCTTCGGCGACTATGACGTCGACGGGGCGACCAGCGCGGCGCTGTTGACCCTGCTGTTCCGCAGGCTCGGCACCGACCCCATCGTCTACATCCCCGACCGGCTGATGGAGGGCTACGGCCCATCGGGCGCGGCGCTGGTCAAGCTCAAGGCGCGGGGGGCCAGCCTTGCCGTCACCGTCGACTGCGGCGCGCAGGCGTATGAGGCGCTCGAAGCGGCCAAGGCCGCCGGCCTCGACGTCATCGTCGTCGACCACCACCAGTGCGCGACCCTGCTTCCGGTCGCCTTCGCGGTCATCAACCCCAACCGCCTGGACGAGGCGGAGCTTGGCGCTTCCCACGGGCATCTGGCAGCGGTGGGGGTGGCGTTCCTGGTGGGAGTCGCCGTGCTTCGTGAGCTTCGCGCCCGCGGGGTCTTCGCCGACCGGCCCGAACCGAAGATCCTCGACTTGCTCGACCTCGTCGCGCTTGGCACCGTCGCCGATGTTGCGAAGCTGCGCGGTCTCAACCGGGCCTTCGTCACGCAGGGCCTGAAGGTGATGGGCGCGAGGCGGAACATCGGGCTTGTCGCGCTTGCCGAAGCTGCTCGGCTGGTGAAGCCGCCGTCGTGCCGCGACCTCGGCTTTGCCCTTGGCCCGAGGATCAACGCGGGGGGGCGGGTCGGCAAGTCGGACCTCGGCGTACGCCTGCTGACCTGTACCGATGCCGAGGAAGCGCGGCAGATCGCGGCCGAGCTCGGCCGGTTGAACGAGGAGCGCCGCGCGATCGAGATGCAGGTGTGCGAGCAGGCCGAAGCGCAGGCGGCGGAGCAGTCGGGTGCGCCGGTGATCACCGTCATGGGCGCCGGTTGGCATCCGGGCGTGATCGGCATCGTTGCCGGCCGAATCAAGGAGAAGTTCGGACGCCCGGCGATCGTCATCGCGCAAGGCGAGGACGGTACCGGCAAGGGCTCGGGGCGGTCGATCTCGGGCGTGGACCTGGGCGCGGCGGTGCTTGCGGCAAAGGATTGCGGGCTGCTGGTTGCCGGTGGCGGCCACGCGATGGCGGCGGGGCTGACCATGCCGCCGAGTGGGCTTGAACCATTCCGCGAATTTATCAACGACCGGCTTGCGAGCGACGTCGAGGCGTCGCTCGGCGCTCGCGCGCTGCTGCTCGACGCACTGCTTGCCCCGGGCGGGATCGTCGCTCCCCTGTGCGATGCGCTGGACGATGGCGGCCCCTATGGCGCCGGCTGGCCCGCGCCCCGGGTCGCTGCCGGCCCCTGCCGGTTGCTGAAAGCCACGATCGTCGGCGAGGGCCATGTCCGCGGCATCGCCTGCGGCGACGATGGCAGGAGCTTCAAATGGATCGCCTTCCGCAGTGCTTCGACCGCGCTCGGGCAGGCACTGCTGGCCTCGGGCGCGGACAGCCGGTGGTGGCTGGCGGGAAGCATCAGGCGCGACGAGTATAACGGCGGCAATGCGGCCGAGATGCACGTTGACGACGCGGCGCTTGCTTGACCCGCTAGCGGCCCTCGCCTAACCGGCGGGCCGCTTATCCGGCCCCATCGTCTAGCGGTCTAGGACGTCGCCCTTTCACGGCGAAAACACGGGTTCGATTCCCGTTGGGGTCACCATTTTTTCGAGGTGCCGGGGGCACCTCGGCGAAAAATGGTGACTTAGTGCTGGCTCTTGCTCAGCGAACTCGCCGCCAGACGCCCGACCAGCTTCGACATCCGTGGGTGGCTGGAGGCGTGATACGGCGATGCATCGCCAAGCTCGGCGCAAAGCCGCCGATGGGCCTCGCCGAGGTTGTGATAGGGCAGTCCCGGAAGCAGATGGTGAAGCGCGTGGTAGCGCAGGCCCACCGGCGCCCACAGCACCGGCAGAGTCGCCGGCGGCGGGACGTTGACGCTGTCGAGATATTGGGCGGTAACGCTCATCGCCTCGCCGTCATTCTCCCACAAATGCGCGACCAAGGTGCGCACCTGGTTAAGGAACATCACGCCCGA
>JACCSV010000342.1 GCA_013812805.1 Sphingomonas sp.
GCGGTCCGCATCACCTCGGTATTGCCGGTGCAGTCGAAGCTGTAGTCGGCGCCGCCGTCGGTAAGCGCCAGCACCTCCTCGATGACCGCCGCGCGGTCCTTGCCCGACGCATCGATGAAGTCGGTCATCCCGAACCGCCGCCCCCACTCCGCCTTGGCAGGGTTGATGTCGATGCCGATAATGCGGTTTGCGCCGACCAGCTTGGCGCCCTGGATGACGTTGAGGCCGATCCCGCCGAGCCCGAACACGGCAACATTGGCCCCGGCATCGACCTTGGCAGTCTTGATCACCGCGCCGACGCCGGTGGTCACTCCGCATCCGATATAGCAGGCGCTTTGGAACGGCGCGTCCTCGCGGATCTTCGCCACCGCGATCTCCGGAAGCACCGTGAAGTTCGAAAAGGTGGAGCAGCCCATGTAATGGTAGACCGCCTCACCGCGGTAGCTGAAGCGGCTGGTGCCGTCGGGCATCACGCCCTTGCCCTGGGTGGCGCGAATGGCGGTGCACAGGTTGGTCTTGCCGGACAAACATGACTTACAGCGGCCGCATTCGGGCGTGTACAAGGGGATGACGTGGTCGCCGGGCTTCACCGTGGTGACGCCTTCCCCCACCTCGCGTACGACGCCAGCGCCCTCGTGGCCGAGGATTGAGGGGAAGAGGCCTTCGCTGTCGAAGCCGTCCAGCGTGTAGGCGTCGGTGTGGCAGATACCGGTCGCCATGATCTCGACCAGCACTTCGCCGGCCTTCGGTCCCTCGAGGTCGAGCTCGACGATCTCGAGCGGCTGCCTGGCGGCAAAGGCGACGGCGGCGCGGGTCTTCATGAATCACTCCGGAGGATCGTTCGGCGCCGCCTTGCCACTACAAAGCGGTTGCGCCAATGCTGAAGGGATGGAGGCGAGGCCGCTAGAGGGACGCCATGCGCTGATTACCGGCGGGGGCACCGGCATCGGCGCCGCGGCGGCTATCGAGCTGGGCAATGCCGGGGCCAAACTTTCGTTGCTCGGGCGCCGCACGGCGCCGATCCAGCACACCGCCGTCCGCACCGGCGGCACGGCCTTCCAATGCGACGTTGCCGACCCAGGCCAAATCCGCAAAGCATTCGACGAGGCGCGCGAGGCGAACGGCCCGATCGAGATGCTGGTCGTTAATGCCGGAATCGCCGACAGCGCGCCGTTCCACAAGACCAGCCGCGACAGCTGGGACCGGATCATCGCCGTCAACCTGACCGCCGCGTTCGACTGCGCGCAGGCGGCGATCGGCGACCTGTTGGCGAGCGAGAACGGGCGCCTGATATTCGTCGCCTCGGTCGCATCGCTTCGCGGCGTGCCCTACGCGGCGCATTATGCGGCGTCGAAGCACGGGCTGCTTGGCCTCGCTCGCTCGCTTGCCGCCGAATATGCGAAGACCAATCTCACCGTGAACGCGGTCTGCCCGGGCTATGTGGACACGCCGATGACCGACCAGTCGATCGCCCGCGTCTCGGCGGTCACCGGGCGCAGCGAGGATCAGTCGCGAAGCGCGGTCGAAGGCATGAACGCAAGCGGCCGGCTGGTCGACCCGAACGGAATCGCGACATTGATCCTGACCCTGTGCCTGCCGCAAAGCCGCGACATCAACGGCGCCGCCCTCACCATCGACGGGGGGACGAGCGCTTGAGCCCCCAGCACTTCCTGTGGGACGTGGCCGGAAAGGTGGCGACGATCACGCTCAACCGGCCCGCGCGGAAGAATCCTTTGACCTTCGACAGCTACGCCGAGCTTCGCGACACCTTCCGGGCGCTGAACGACATGGCGGATGTAAAGGCGGTCGTGATCACCGGCGCCGGTGGCAATTTCTGCTCGGGCGGCGACGTCCACGAAATCATCGGCCCGCTGACGCAGATGGACGCGCATGGTTTGCGCAAGTTCACGCGAATGACCGGCGATCTGGTGCGGGCGATGCGCGCCTGCCCGCAGCCGATCATCGCCGCCGTCGACGGTGTGTGCGCCGGCGCGGGAGCGATCATGGCGATGGCGAGCGACCTTCGCCTGAGTTCGCCGACCTCGAAAACCGCCTTCCTGTTCAGCCGTGTCGGCCTGTCTGGCGCCGACATGGGCGCCTGCGCGATGCTGCCGCGGATCATCGGCCACGGCCGCGCCGCCGAGCTGCTGTTCACCGGCCGGGCAATGAGCGCGGAGGAAGGCCACGCCTGGGGCTTCTACAACCGGCTGACTGATAACGTGCTCGCCGATGCGCAGGTGCTTGCCGGCGATCTCGCCAACGGCCCGAGCTTCGCTCATTCGATGACCAAACGGCAGCTCGACGCCGAATGGCACGTATCGATTGAGACCGCGCTCGACCTTGAGGCGGAGGCGCAGGCGGTATGCATGGAAACCAACGATTTCCGCCGCGCCTATGAAGCCATCGCCGCCAAACGAAGCCCGGAGTTCGAGGGTGACTGACCATCTCTCCTGGCCGTTTTTCGAGGAGCGCCACCGCAAACTGCGGCGGGAGCTGGAAAGCTGGTCGGAGCAGCACCTGGCCAACGGCGCCCGCGAGGACCTCGACACCGAATGCCGCAACCTCGTTGCCCAGCTAGGCGAGGCCGGTTTCCTCAAACTGTGTGTCGGCACTGCGAATCGCAAGCCCGACGTCCGCAGCCTCGCCCTCTCGCGCGAGACGCTGGCCTACCACTCTGGGCTGGCCGACTTCGCCTTCGCGATGCAGGGGCTCGGCTCAGGCGCGATCTCGCTGTTCGGAACCGTCGAACAGAAGCGCGACTGGCTACCAGCGGTCGCCAGCGGCGACGGCATCGCCGCCTTCGCGATGACCGAGCCGGGGTGCGGGTCGGACGCGGCCAACATCAACAGCTCCGCCATGCGCGACGGCGACGAGTGGGTGATCGTCGGCGAAAAGACCTACATCTCCAACGGCGGCATCGCCGACTTCTACGTAACCTTTGCACGCACCGGCGAAGGCGAAGGGTCGCGCGGCCTGTCCGCCTTCGTCGTACCTGCGGACGCCGCGGGACTGAGCGTCGAGGAACGACTGGACGTAATCGCTCCGCATCCGCTGGCGCGGCTGAAGTACGACAATGTCCGCGTGGCCGGCGGCGCGTTGCTCGGCGAAGCCGGCGAAGGTTTCCGCGTCGGCATGGAGACGCTGAACCTGTTCCGGGTGACCGTCGGTGCGGCAGCGCTCGGCTTTGCGCGCCGGGCGCTCGCCGAAGCCCTTGAGTTTTCGAGCAAGCGGCGGCTGGGTACCGGCGTGCTCGCAGACAATCCTGTCACTCAGGCGAAGCTGGCCGACATGGCGGTGGCGATCGATGCCGCGGCGCTGCTCGTCTATCGCGCCGCGTGGCAGCAGGACCTGGGCGGCATCGACAACCGGCGCGCGGCGGCAATGGCCAAGCTGCACGCAACCGAGGCCGCGCAGCAGGTAGTCGATGCTGCGGTGCAGATGCACGGCGGCGCCGGTGTCACCCGCGGCTATAAGATCGAGGAACTGTACCGAGAGGTCCGCGCACTGCGCATCTATGAAGGTGCAAGCGAAGTGCAGCGGCAGATCATCGCCCGCGATCTGCTCAAGGGCCGCGGCCCGTGAAGGCGCTGCAGCCGCCCGGCTGGCCGCGGCCGAAAGGATACGCCAATGGAGTGTCGGCGTCCGGACGCCTGATCGTTACCGCCGGCGTCGTCGGCTGGGACGAGCAGGAGCGGTTCGTATCCGACACGCTCGCCGGGCAATTCGCACAGGTGCTGCGGAACATCGTCGCGATCCTGGCCGAGGATGGCGCTGGCCCCGAGCATATCGTCCGGATGACCGCTTACGTGACCGACATCGACGCTTACCGCGCTTCGCTCCCTGGGATCGGCGCTGCGTGGAAAGAGATCATTGGCCGCAATTATCCGGCGATGGCGCTGGTCGCCGTCACCAGCTTGGTCGAGCCACGGGCGCTGGTCGAGATCGAGGCCACGGCGGTGGTGCCGGACTGATGGTCGACAGCTTCGTCCGCGACCGACTGCCGCCGCCGGAGCTGCTTCCCGACTTCC
>JACCSV010000030.1 GCA_013812805.1 Sphingomonas sp.
CGACAAATGCTTCACCAGCGCCCGGATCGAATTCCCATGGGCGGAGATCAGCACCCGCTGACCGGATCGAAGCGCCGGCGCGACGACCTCGTCCCAGAAAGGCAGCACGCGCTCGATGGTGTCCTTCAGGCTTTCGCTGCTCGGCACCGCCAGGCCGACGTAGCGGCGATCGGCGCTGACGTCATAGCGGCTGCCGGCCTCCATCGGCGGCGGCGGGATATCGAACGAGCGGCGCCAGATCTTGACCTGCTCGTCGCCGACCTTGTCGCGCATCTCCTGTTTGTTGAACCCGGTGAGGCCGCCATAGTGCCGCTCGTTCAACCGGTAGTCCTTGAACACCGGCAGCCACAGCCGGTCCATTCCTGCAAGCGCCAGGTTCAAAGTCCTGATCGCGCGGGTCAGCAGGCTGGTGAAGCAGACATCGAAATCGAAGCCGCGCTCGCGCAACAGGTAACCGGCCGCCTCGGCCTCGGCGATGCCCTTGTCGCTGAGGTCCACATCCCACCAGCCGGTGAAGCGGTTCTCGAGGTTCCACTGCGACTGGCCGTGCCGGATCAGGACCAGTCTCGGCATCAGCCCGACGCCTTCGCTTTCAGCTCGGGCAGCACCGCATGCAATGCGTTCAGGCAGGCCCGGCCGAGATGCCGCGAGCGCTCGGGACTCCAGCCGTAAAGCTCGTCGGGCAGATAGGAATTGTCCTTGAACGGCATCTCCAGGGTCATCGAGACACAGCCGAACCGCTCCGCCAGCTGAGTCGTCGACATCGACATGTTGGCCTGTCCGGGCGGCGCAATTTCGTAGCCCTGGGCGGTTTGGAAATCGGGCGACAGGCGCTCGAGCGTGTCGCTGAACAGTCTGAACAAAGCGGTCTGTCGGTGGGTGAGCGAGGGGATGCCTTCAAAGCCGGCGAGGAAGTTGGCCGCGATCGCTTCGTCGCCGTGGATGTCCATTGCAAAGTCGACGCCGCTCTCGTCCATCGCGTTGCGGACGCACAGCACTTCCGGGCTCCGCTCCGCCGAAGGATCGTGCCATTCGCGGTTGAGATTGACGCCGGCCGCGTTGGTGCGCAGGTGGCCGCGCCGCGATCCGTCCGGGTTGATGTTGGGGACAATTTGGAACGTGCACTCGCGGCGAAGCACTCGGGCAACGGGATCGTCGGGGTCGGTGAGTTTTTCCAGCGCCCCTTCCATCCACCATTCGGCCATCGTCTCGCCGGGGTGCTGGCGGGCGTAGAGCCAGACGCTGAGCTGGCCTTCGCCCAGGGTCAGGCAATCGACGTCCTGGCCGTCGAGGCTTTTGCCGAGCGATCGGTAGGAAACCCCCGGCAGGGCGGCGACCGAAGCGATCAAATCGTGGTGCCGCTCCATCGAATAAGGCGCGAAGTAAGCGATCCAGACCAGGTCGGCCGGCGGAGTGAAGCGGATGCTGAGGATTCCATCCGCATAGCTCGTGCCCTCGATCCGAAGCCATTCCTCGCGGTCGCTCGACACGCAGGCGCGATAGTCCGGCCAGCCCTTCGGGTAAGCGGCGCCGGCGCAGTTGAGGATCCGCAGGGTCACTTCCTGACCGGCGCCGCCCGCAAGCCGGAAATAAAACCACTGGTAGAAGTCGGACTGATGATCCTTGACGATCTCCAGGTCGGCGGAGTTTCCCTGCTGACTGACGACGCGGATATTCCCCGCGTCGAACGCGCTTGAAATCTTGAGAGCCATGAAACCTTCTTGGGGAGAGGTGGGGTGAGTTGCCGCCGGTGTAGTCCGGGGTGACAGAACAGGCAAACGATCGGCCTGGCCTTGTCGGCGATGTTGGCGTGGTTCATTTCGCGGCGGTGGAATACCGAGTTTCCGTGATCGCCGGAGCCGAGGCGAGCGAGCAGCGGCCGGCGATCCTTGCGGGCTTGCGCGAGTTCAATTTGTCGCACGCCGCTCCAACCGCCTGGGACCCGCTGTGCGTTTCCATTCTCGACGAGGACGGCGTCGTCGCGGGTGGCCTCTACGGCACCACCTCGTACGACTGGCTGATAATCGAACTGCTGTTCGTCCCCGAGCACCTGCGCGGCAACGGCCTCGGTTCGCAGCTGGTTGCCGTGGCC
>JACCSV010000055.1 GCA_013812805.1 Sphingomonas sp.
CGGACGACGACGGCTTGCTCGCCCCCGTCGCGCGGGATGTCGTCTTCGCCAGTCGCAGTCACCTCGGCCATCAGAAGGCCTGGCCGATCGAGATGTAGACATTGATCCGGCTTTCGCCCTCCCGGCGAGCGATCGGAGTCGCGATGTCGAGGCGGACCGGACCGAAGTTGGTGTAATAGCGGGCACCGATGCCGACACCGAAGCGAAGATCGCTGAAGTCGGGCACGCGATCGGCATAGACTTGTCCGACATCGACAAAGGCGACCGCGCCATAGTCGCCGAATCGATAACGGGCCTCGCCGGCGGCTTCGACGACGCTGAGGCCGCCCAGCGGCCGGCCTTCAGGGTCGCGCGGCCCGAGCTGCTGGTACCCGAAGCCGCGCACCGACCCGCCGCCACCCGCATAGAAGCGCCGCGAGGGGGCAAGCTCGTTGCGCTCGATCCCAAGCGTGGTGCCGAGCCGGGCCCGGCCGGCCACGACCAGGCTGTCGGTGGCTGGATAATATGCGCTGGCGTCGAGTTGCGAGCGGAAATACGGCCGCACCGAGTCGCTGAGCGAGGCTTCCGGTTGGGCAAGCAGGTTGGCGCGAAAACCGCGCGTCGGGTCCAGCAGGCTGTTGCTGCGGTCGATCCCGACCTCGCCGCTGAACCCGCCGATCAGATACTTCTGCTTGCGCCGTTCGCCGGCGTCGAAGTCAAACGCCTCCTCGACGGTGCCGATGATCTCCGCTCCGGCCGCCCAGGTGAACGGTTTGCGCCAGATCGGCGTGCTGTCGTAACTCAGCCTCGCGGAAAGGCGTGCCGTCAGCGCCTTGAACGCCTCATAGTCACTGCGTCTTGCCTCGGCGATCGCCTGGAAAGTGCGGTCACGCTTGCCGGCGTTGGAGCGCCGGAAGGTCACGCTCGCGCCTTGCTCCCCGGTCCCGGCAACCGCGCTCGCGATCAGCGCACCTTCGGGCGGGAAAAGGTTACGGTGAGTCCAGCTGCCTTGAACGAGGAATCCCTGTCCGGTTCCGTAGCCGGCACTTGCCGCCAGCGTTCGCGGCGGCCCAGCGCTTTGCGTGACCACCATCGTTGCATGTTCGGTACCGTCGCCGGCAGGAATTCCGGTGCGCCTGGGCTCGACGGAAACGGTGGTGAACAGGCCGGTCGCAATCAGCGCCTGACGAAGATCGTCGACCATCCGGCTGTCGTACAGCTCGCCCCGTTCGAAACGGGCGATCGTCTGCAAATGCTTCGACCCGAACGCCAGATCGCCCGTGGTCTCGATCCCGTCGAACCGCGCCCGCGGCCCGAGTTTGACCGGAAGCGTGTAGTCGCCAAGGTAAGTGTCGGGATCGAGCAGGACGTCGCGCTCGCCGAAGTCGGCGAATGGATAGCCGTTCTGTGGCAAGGCGACCTGCAGAGTCGCTTCCGCAGCCTGAATCTGCTGCGCGATGATCGGCTCACCGACCTCGATCGGCAGGTTCTCTTTGACCAGGCTGGGTGGCACCGTTGGGCCTGCGGTGACATTGATCGAGCCGATGCGGTAGCGCTCGCCCGGCGCGACCCGCAGCCGCGCAACTGCCCGCTCGCCTTCGCTTGCCGGCGGATCGATCTGTCCATCGATGGTCGCCGAATACCAGCCTTGCGATTCGATGATCGAGCGAAGTAGCTCGACGTCTTCGGCCAGCCGCGCCCTCAGCATGGCTTCATTGGCGGCCGTGCCGTCGCCCTCGTGGAGCGCGGACAGGCTTCGAAACTGCGCCGTGAGGTTCGGCTCGGCAAGCGCGTCCACTGCCTCGAGCCCCTGAAGCTGGACCGCATAGCGGACCTCGACCGAGCCGGCGTCGGCGGCCGGCTCGGCTAATTCGACCGGCCGGACGTCGAATTGCTGGAGCGGCGGCAGCGGCTGGTTGAGTTCCGGATCGTTGGCCGGCGCCACGCCTTCCACGGCCAGCGGCTCCGACAAGCGCTGTTCGAACTGCTCGATGGTTCCCAGCGGGGACTGCAGCGCACCGTCCCCCTCGGGTGGCAGAGGAGGCACATCCGACTGCATCTCGGAGTCGGGAATGATCGTTTCGATTTGCGGGAGGACTGCAGGCGGCGGCTCGGGAATGGTGGGAGGCACAGCAGCTTGCGGCTTGGCCGCCGCGGCTGTCGGGACGCTCAAGACCGCAATGCCAAGCAGAAGTGCCAAAGCTGAGAAGTCGCGGGAAGTGTGCCGAGCCGCAGCCATTCAGTGGGAGCCTAGGGGGAGGAACGGCGAGACGCTACCCATGCCGTCAGTCGAAGATAAAATCGGAAGAATTCTTGTGGATGCGACCAGCGCGATTGCCGGGCCCGCCTCAGTTCATCGAGCCGCTGACGGCCCAGTTCTGGCGGTCGTTCCGCGAGCAGTGAGGCGCGCGGGGGGCTCCGGGCGATCAATTACTTCGCTAACCTGCGTCAGAATGTTGAACCGCTGTAGCGGGTCGCAGTTTTTCCTGTCGGTACAGCTGCTTGCAAAGCAGCTTCGACAAAGGAAAAAACGATGGCACCAACGACCACCGGCCGCGCAAAACGTGGCTTTGCCGCAATGAATCCCGAAAAGCAGCGCGAGATCGCCGCCAAGGGTGGCCGCGCCAGCCACGGCGGCGGACGTCGCCCCGGCTCATCCAACCGCTCCACGACCCGCTGACCGCTCGCGAATCATAACGGCGGCAACCCGACGCTCGCACACGGCGTTGACCGTGGGCGATGTACAGGTCTGATCTCGATTCCCGGCACAAGAGCAGCGCCATGTTTGCCGTCGCGGCAGTGCACGCGGCGCTGTTCTTCGTCTTCCTGAACATTTCGGGGACGATCAACATGCCGGGCGCCGACGAGGCGCTCCGGATATTCGACATCAGCGTCGCGCCGCCGCCCCCGCCCCCGCCACCGCCACCGCCCCCGCCGCCGCCACAGCGGCAGGAACGGCCGAAGGAGCCCGAGGGCGGTTCCAGCCCCAACATCAAGAGCGAGGCAACCCGGGTGGTCGCCCCCAGGCCAAGGATCGAGCTTCCGGTCCCGCCGACGATCACCGTGACCGAAACGCCCGCCCAGGGCGCCGCTCCGACCCAGGGCGCCGCCCCGGTGCGCGGACCAGGCGTCGGCTCGGGTGGCAGCGGCACCGGCACCGGGACCGGCTCGGGCAGTGGCGCCGGCGCCGGCGGCGCCGGCGGCTACGTCACTCCGCCGCGGCTGCTGACGCCGGTCCTTCGCGGGCGCGACTACCCCCAACAGATGCTTCGGGCCTGGCCGAGGGGTGCGCCGTTGTTCGCCCGGGTTCGGATCGGTGCGAACGGCGCGGTTATCCAGTGCATCGTCGACCGCGGGACCGGCATGCCGGCAATCGATTCGCAGGTCTGCGCGACGATTCAGGCGCGGCTTCGCTACAGCCCGGCGCGAAGCGCATCGGGCCAGGCGGTTGCCGGATGGTCCGGATACCGCCAAGACCCGCCGCGATAACCAAGCAGGAAGCAAGCCGGATGATCGAAGCCGAATGGTGGGAATATGAATCGCCCGACGAAATGGCGGACGCGGTTGCCGGCGACATCGGCTTCATCATCGAAAGTGCGCTCGATGCGCGTTCGGCGGCGCTGATCGCCTTGCCGGGCGGCGAAACGCCGAAACCGATCTACGGCAAGCTGGCTGCGGCCAAGCTCAAGTGGAAGCAGGTGACGGTGATCCCGACCGACGACCGGCTGGTCGCGGTCGACAGCGAGACGAGCAACGTGCGGGCGATTGCCCAGGCGTTCCTCCCGATCGGGGCTCGAGTGGTGCCGATCGCGACCGTGCTCGACGACTACCGCCAGGCGGGGAATGCGGCCGACGCCCGGCTTCAGGATCTGCCCTGGCCGCCGGACCTGGTCTGGCTCGGGGTCGGCACCGACGGCCACACCGCGTCGATCTTTCCCGGGCCCGACCTGCAGGACGCACTCGACGCGCCCAAGGCGCGCCGCGCCGTCGGCGTGCTCCCCGATCCGATGCCGGACAATGCGCCGGTCGCTCGGGTGACGTTGACCCGCGCTTCGATCCTTGCCGCGCGCACCATGCTGATCACCGTTCGCGGCGACGAGAAACGAGAGTTGCTCGAACTCGCGATCAAGGATGGCCAGAGCTCGAGGTTGCCGATCGGCCGGGTGCTAGCCGAAGCCGACCAGCCGATCGACATCCACTGGTGTCCGTGACCGGCTGGACCTGGCGAGCTACGCGCTAGCAATCCGCAAGCGCTAGAACTGACGCACCAGCGCCCTGTCAGAAAACGAAGAAGTCGGCGTTGGTGAGCGCGGTCCCCGCCGTCACCTGCGCGAACTGCACCGCCGCCTCCGCGCCGTTGCCGTCGGCGTCGTAATAGAGCCTGCCGGTTGCGCTGTCGTAGATGATCCGGTCGTCGACATCGGCTGCCGCTGAGCCCTCGTGGAACGCTCCTGCAGCAAGCTCGCCGCCAGCGCCCATGTCGCTGAACACCGTGCTGTCGAGATAGATCGTATCCTCGGCCACGGAGAAGTCGGTGATGCGGTC
>JACCSV010000092.1 GCA_013812805.1 Sphingomonas sp.
GCGGTCGCTACCTGGTACAACGTCGGGTCGAAGGACGAGCCCAAGGGCCGGAGCGGCTTCGCCCATTTGTTCGAGCATCTGATGTTCAACGGATCCGAAAATGTGCCCGGCGACTATTTCACCTGGCTCCAGAAGATCGGCGCGACCGACGAAAACGGGACGACCAACAACGATCGCACCAATTATTTCCAGACGGTGCCCAAAGGGGCGCTGGAACGCATCTTGTTCATGGAAAGCGACCGCATGGGATATCTGCTCGGCGCGGTGACCCAAGGCGTTCTCGATAACCAGCGTGGGGTCGTCCAGAACGAGAAACGCCAAGGCGAGAACCGGCCAGGTGGGCTGGTATGGGAAGAGGTGCTGAAGCAGCTCTTCCCCGAGGGCCACCCCTACCGCCACACCGTGATTGGTTACATGCAAGATCTCGATGCCGCGTCGCTGGCCGATGTCGGCGACTGGTTCCGCGACAAATATGGGCCGAACAATGCCGTCCTGGTGCTGGCTGGCGATGTCGACGCCGCCGAGGCCCGGCCGCTGGTCGAGAAATATTTCGGCCGGATCAATCGCGGGCCGGTCAACAATCCTGCGCAGGCGGCGATCCCGACGCTCGACGGACCGAAGTCGCTGGTCATGAAGGACCGTGTCGCAGCGACCGGAATCGGTCGCTACTGGGTGGTTCCTGGAGTGCTCGAGCGCGAAGCGATCGCGCTTGATCTCGGTGCGTCAGTGCTCGGCGGGCTGGCAAGCTCGCGTTTTGACGAGGTGCTGGTGAAGGGCGAGCAACTGGCGGTGTCGGCGAGTGCCAGTCAGTCGCCGCTGCATCGGGTCGGCATTTTCGCGCTTCAGGCGACAGTGAAGCCGGGGATCGATCCCGCGACCGTCGGCAAGCGTATGGATGAAATCCTCGCCGAATTGATCGCCAAAGGCCCCAGTGACGACGAGCTGCGCCGCGCGGCGACCGTGGAAGTAGCGGAGCGCATTCGCGGACTCGAGCAGGTCGGCGGCTTCGGCGGCAAGGCAGTAACCCTCGCCAGCGGCCAAACATTCGCGGCCGACAGCGATTTCTATCGCAAGACGCTGGCGCAATACGCCTCGGTCACGCCGGCCGAGGTGCGCGCGGCGATGGCCAAATGGCTGTCCCGTCCGGCGTTGAGCACGGTGCTCGAGCCGGGCGAGCGACCGCCTTATAAGGAAGCCGCGTCTGTCAACGTGGCCGGCAAGACGAAAGCGGATCCCAACGCGACCGCGAGCCGCCGTGGGCCGCCGCGGACGATGCCAGGGGTTAGCGGACTGGCCAATCTGGATTTCCCCGACGTCACCCGAGCACGCCTTTCGAACGGGATCGAGATCGCTTATGCCCGGCGCACCGCTGTTCCGGTAACGCGGATGGCGATAATGTTCGACGCCGGATCGGCATCCGAGACCCCGAGCAGCCGTGGCCTCGAGGCGCTGACACTCGACATGCTCGACGAGGGCGCGGGGCGCTTCAGCTCGCAGGAATTCGTCGCAGCTAGCGAGGGGCTGGGGGCGCGGATCGCGGCAAGTTCGGGCGCTGATCGCAGCGCCGTGACTATGTCTGCGCTGTCGGCGAATCTGGCGCCGAGCCTGGACCTCGTCGCGGCGATGCTCCGCGAACCCCGATTCGACTCGAGCGAGCTCGACCGTGTGCGCACCCAGTCGCTCACCGCGATCGAGCAGCTGAAAAAGGATCCGGGCGGCATAGCGCGCCGCGCGCTTCCAGCGTTGCTGTACGGCGAAAGCCACCCTTATGCGGCTCTCCCCGGCGGCGATGCGGCCTTCCTGGCCCGCGCCACGCGCGATGACCTGATTGCGTATCAGCAACGCTGGCTGCGGTCCGACAAGGCGCGCATCTACATCGTGTCGGATCGGCCGCTGGCGGAGATCGAGCCGTTGATCGAAGCGCGCCTGGGAGATTGGGCAGCGCCGACCGTTCCCCCGGGAATCAAGGACTATTCCGCCAGCATCCCCGCCGCTAGCGCCCAGCGGATCGTGCTGATCGACCGGCCCGGGTCGCCCCAATCGGTCATCAGCGGGGCGCTCGTCACCGGCGCCGACCCCCGCGCGGACATGATCGCGCTGGAGGCGGCCAACGATGTGCTAGGGGGCAATTTCCTGTCGCGCATCAACAGCGACCTGCGCGAGACCAAGGGCTGGTCTTACGGAAGCTATTCGGGACTCGGCCGGCGCGAACGGGCGGTCAGTTACCAGATCAGTGCGCCGGTTCAGGCCGACCGTACCGGCGATGCGATCCGAGCGCTCAACAACCAGCTGTCCGGTTTCCTGAGCGCCAAAGGGGTCACCGCCGACGAGCTGTCGCGGACGGTCGCGCAGGGCGTCAACGGGTTGCCGGGACAGTTCGAGACGTCCGGCGCGGTCCTGAGCGCGATGATCGACAACGACGTCTATGGCCGCCCGGCTAATTATTATGAGACGGTGGCAGGAACCTATCGCGGGTTGACGGCGGGCGGACTGAATCAGGTCATCCGCGGTGCGGTCAATCCCCGGCACATCCTGTGGGTCGTCGTCGGCGACGCCGCCAAGATCCGGCCGCAGCTCGACAAGCTGAGAATCCCGATAACGGTTGAGGAGGCGCGGTAGCCGCCATGCCGGCAGGGACTAGCGGTTACGCGCCGCCAAGCCTGGTGACGTGGCCCATCTTGCGGCCGGGACGCGGCTCGCCCTTGCCGTAGATGTGGACGTGGGCACCGGGCTCGGCGACAAGCCGCGGCCAGCCGTCGACCTCGTTGCCGAGCAGGTTTTCCATCGAGGCTCGCGCGGTGATCCGCTGAGTCGAGCCGAGCGGAAGGCCGCACACCGCGCGGATGTGCTGCTCGAATTGCGAGGTCGCCGCAGCTTCGATCGTCCAGTGACCGCTGTTGTGAACGCGCGGCGCGACTTCGTTGACGATCGGCCCGTCGGCGCAGGCGAAGAACTCGACGGTAAGGACACCGATGTGGCCAAGCGATTCGGCAATGCCGGTGGCGATTCGGATCGCCTCCTCCTGCTGGGCCTCGACGATTTCGCCCGCCGGCACAGAGGAGCGACGCAAGATCCCGTCGCGGTGCTCGTTCATGGGCGGGTCCCAGGTGGCTACCATGCCCTCGGCCGACCGCGCGACGATGACCGAGAATTCGACTTCGAAATCGACGCGAGCCTCCGCGACCGCCGGCTGACGCTCAATTGAGTCCCATGTTTCGACCGCGGAACCGGCCACGCGCGACCAGGCCTGCCCCTTGCCGTCATAGCCCAGTCGTCTTGTCTTGAGCACCAGCGGCAGCCCGAGTTGGTCTTCCGCCGTGCGCGCATCCGCCTCGGTGTCGACCGCCATCCACTTGCCGACACGGCCGCCGCAGCGCTTGATGAACTGCTTTTCGATCGCCCGGTCCTGGCCGATCTGGAGGGATGCCACTCCCGGTCTCAGCTTGGCGTGGATCGCCGCCAGCGATGAGGCCGGGATATTCTCGAACTCGTAGGTCGCAACGTCGACCGCCTCTGCAAAGGCGCTAAGGGCGTCGGCGTCCGAATAAGCGGCCCGCGTGAACCGCGCGGCGACGCCAGCGGCGCAGGGGTCGGCGTCGGGGGCGAAGACATGACATTTGTAACCGAGCTGGGCGGCTGCGACCGCGAGCATCCTGCCCAGCTGGCCGCCCCCGATGATCCCGATTGTACCGCCCGGCTCAACCCTCATTCGGGAGTTTCGCCGATCGAGGCGGTTTGGTCCGAACGGTGTTTCTCGAGCCGCTTGGCAAGCTTGTTGTCGCCGATGGCAAGGATTGCGGCGGCGAGCAGCGCCGCGTTGACGGCGCCGGCGCGGCCGATTGCCAGGGTCCCGACCGGAATTCCCGCCGGCATCTGGACAATCGACAGCAAGCTATCGAGGCCCGCGAGAGATTGCGATTCCACGGGCACGCCGAGGACCGGCAGGCTGGTCATCGATGCCGCCATCCCGGGCAAATGAGCGGCGCCGCCGGCGCCAGCAATCACGACCTTGAGACCACGATCCTTGGCGCCGTGCGCATAATCGTAGAGGCGCTTGGGCGTGCGGTGGGCGGACACGACCTTGGTTTCGTGCGCAACGCCAAGCTGCTCGAGCGTGTCGGCAGCGTGGCGCATCGTCTCCCAATCGGACTTGCTGCCCATGATAATACCGACTTGGGGTCCGGGCACTTGCGCTTCCTAACGTCGCGGAAGCGGCGGTTTAGGAATATGGCTCGGTGTACGCAATCGGGACAGCGCCCGGAGCGTGATTTTCACTCTCCTGAATTCCGCGCTAAGCCAAGCCCGTGATGCTGGGGGCGAGTCCATGTCAGACGCGGCGCTAACGCTGTCCGACGCTGAGGCGCTGATTGCCGAGATCGAGCGATTGCGATCAAAAATCGCGAACCTCGAGCAACGCGTTGGCGACCTCGACAGGCTGGCCCATTGCGACGCACTGGTCGACCTTCCTAACCGCCGGTCGTTCCTCGCCAGCCTGGCGGCGATGATCGCCCGGGTCGACCGCTACGGCGACGAGGCGGCGATGCTGTTCGTCGACCTCGACGGGCTCAAGCGGATCAATGACCGGTTCGGCCATCCCGCCGGCGACCAGGCCTTGATCCAGGTCGCCAAACTGCTCGTCGCCAGTGTTCGCAAGTCGGATTATGTCGCTCGGATCGGCGGCGATGAGTTCGGCATCCTGCTTGAGCGGATCGACGAGCGCGGCGCCTGGGAAATGGCATTGCGAATCGTTGAAACGGTGGTTGGCTCCGAATTCTGCATCGACGGCAGCTGCCTTCCATTGAGCGTCGCGGTCGGCGTTGGAGCGATCCGCGCAGACGACGACCCGCAGTCCGTGATCGCCCGTGCCGACAAGGAGATGTATCGGGTGAAAGCGGCCTAACGCTCACTCAGATAAAAAGAGTCCTTCGGTTTGAGGCCATCGTCCAGTTCGTAGACCAATGGCTGCCCGGTAGGGATCTCCACGCCGACGATTTCCGCATCGCCAATGTTCGACAAATGCTTCACCAGCGCCCGGATCGAATTCCCATGGGCGGAGATCAGCACCCGCTGACCGGATCGAAGCGCCGGCGCGACGACCTCGTCCCAGAAAGGCAGCACGCGCTCGATGGTGTCCTTC
>JACCSV010000104.1 GCA_013812805.1 Sphingomonas sp.
GAGCTTCGCGACTATGTGAAGCGGGTGGTCGCCGAGGTGCTTCCCGCCGAGCTGCTGAGCGACGAGACGGTCTATCACATCAACCCGACCGGTGCCTTCGAGATCGGCGGGCCCGACGGCGACGCCGGCCTCACCGGCCGCAAGATTATCGTCGACACCTACGGCGGTGCCGCGCCGCATGGCGGCGGCGCCTTTTCCGGGAAGGACCCGACCAAGGTCGACCGCTCGGCCGCTTATGCCGCGCGCTACCTTGCCAAGAACATCGTCGCCGCCGGCCTTGCCCGGCGCTGCACCATCCAGCTTGCCTACGCGATCGGCGTTTCGGCGCCGCTATCGCTCTATGTCGACACGCACGGGACGGGCACGGTCGCCGACAGCGACCTGGAAGCAGCGATCGGCCGGATCGAGAAGCTTGGCGGCCTCACCCCGCGCGGCATCCGCACGTTGCTGAACCTCAACCGGCCGATCTACGCCAAGACCGCTGCCTACGGCCACTTCGGGCGCAAGGCTGAAGGCGGACTATTCCCATGGGAAAAGCTCGACCTGGTCGACGATCTGAAGGCGGCGATCGCCGGCTAGGGTCGGGTGTGCGGCTCGCCGCTTGGGTGATCGTGCACGCCGACTTTGTGGTGATAGACGAGATCGGCGCCGCGCCAGCCGCTGAACAGCAGGATCAGCACGGTCGCTCCGGACAGGAAGATTCCGAGGCTATCGATCTGGCCTGCGGGATCGTCCAGGCGGATGACGAAGTTGATGATCGCCACCACCACCGCGGCGACGTTCGCCATCATGTGCTGGAGCGCATGGCTCAGCCGCCGGATTCGATCATCGCCCATAAAGTCGATCAGGCCGAAGATCGCAGCAAGCGCGGCGGTGCCGATGCCGAAGCCGAGCAGCCAGCCCGAGGCGGTCGCGAAGCCGCGGTCGCCGGTGGAAAGGAAGATTAGGTCGGTGACGAACGCCCCGACCAGGCAGGTGATCGGAAACGGGATCAGCATCGGGTGGATCGGATGCCCACCGATGCTCGCGGTGCTTCGCGGATTGCCGCCTGTCATGCCACGATCGTCGGTCATTTAGCTCTCCCTGTTGCTCGCGTCGCTTGCAGCTTGCTGAACCGGCGCTTGTACGCATAGGCGCTGGGCATGACTGCGCACAAGCCCGGCGACCCGACCACTCTCAACCGCCTTTACGGCCGCTCGACCGGGCACAAGCTTCGAGTTGCCCAGCAGCAGCTGGTCGACACGTTGTTTCCGCAAATCTCGGTCCCGGCAGAAGGCGAGGTTACCGCGCGCGCTTTGTTCGGCGACGACCGCCCCCTCCACTTCGAGATCGGCTTCGGATCGGGCGAGCATCTGGCGGAGCGCGCCGACATGCTTCCCAACCACGGCTTCATCGGCGCTGAGCCGTTTCTCAACGGCGTCGCCGCCGCGCTGGTCCACGTTCGCGACCGCCACCTCGCCAACGTCCGGCTGTGGCGGGGCGACGCGCTGGAGGTGCTGCAGCGGATACCCGACGGAGCCTTGAGCTTCCTGTATTTGCTCCACCCCGACCCGTGGCCCAAGGCGCGCCATTCCAAGCGGCGGATGGTTCACGACCGGCCGGTCGAGCTGTTCGCCGCCAAGCTCAAGCCCAATGGCGAGCTCCGCATCGCCACCGACCATCCCGTCTATCTCGAATGGACGCTGATGGTGATGCAGCGCCACTTGGCACAGTTCGAGTGGCTAGCGAATCGCCCGGCCAACTTCCTCGAGCCGCCCGGCGGCTGGACCGAGACCCGCTACGGCGCCAAGTCGCGGCGCGAGGGACGTCGGCCTTATTACCTCGCGTACAGGAGAGCGTGATGCCCGGCACCCCATCTTTAGGTGCAGCGCTTCCCGACGAGGCGGTGCCGCAACTCACGCACGCGCAAATCTTCCGGCGCTTCCTGCGCTTCGGCCTGCTTGCCTGGGGCGGTCCGGTCGCACAGATCGCGATGATCCGCCGCGAGCTGATCGACGAGGAGCGCTGGATGTCGAGCGCCCGATTCAACCGTTTGCTTGCGGTGTACCAAGTGCTTCCCGGCCCCGAGGCGCACGAGCTTTGCGTGCATCTGGGGATGCTCGCAGGCCGCGGCCGGATGGGCGGCATCCTCGCGGGTCTTGGCTTCATGCTTCCGGGCTTCGTGCTGATGTTCGCCCTGTCGTGGCTGTACCTGTCGACGGGCCTCGTCGGCACCGTTGCGGCGGCAGCGTTCCTCGGCGTGCAGCCGGCAGTCGTCGCGCTCATTGTGCGTGCGGTCCATCGCATCGGCGCCCACGTCCTGTTCGATGTCTGGCTTTGGGCGCTTGCCGTGCTCGCCGGCGCTGCGGCGCTGGCCGGGACACCGTTCTGGCTGACGCTACCGATTTCAGGCGTCGCTTACGCCTGTGCGGCCGGGCGCCGGACCGTCGCCGCGAGCCTGCTCGCCGCCGGCCTTGCCGCACTCGCATTCTATTTCGCCTGGAGCATGCTGGCCGCAGCGCCGGCTGACACGAGCATTGGACAAGCCGTTGCCGAACGGCCTTCCGCGGTCGAGCTGTTCCTTTCGGGGCTCAAGGCTGGCCTGTTGACCTTTGGCGGAGCCTATACGGTGATCCCCTTTCTGCGCGAGGACGCAGTCGAGAACGGGTGGATGACCGACCCCCAGTTCCTCGACGGTCTTGCTCTCTCGGGCATATTGCCGGCGCCGCTGATCATCTTTTCGACGTTCGTCGGCTATTCGGGCGGGGGGGCAGTTGGCGCGCTCGTCATGACTGTCGGCATTTTCTTGCCTGCGTTCAGCTTCTCCCTGCTGTTCCACAACCAGCTCGAGAAGCTGGTCCACCAGCAGGCAATCCGGACCTTGCTCGAGGGCGTCACCGCCGCGGTGGTCGGACTCATAGCCGCCACGACGATCGAGCTTGCTTACACGACCTTCGGCGAGTTCAGCACGGCTTGGGCACCGGTTGCGATTTTCGCCCCAGCGCTAGCGGCGCTTTACGCGTTCCGAGCCGCGACAACGGTCGTGTGGGTCGTGTTCGGGGCGGCAGCCGCCGGGCTTATTCTGTTCGGTTGATCGCGGAATCTGGAAACCTAGCGAGCCGGCTCTAGTCTCAGCAGCCTTCCGCCAGGGCCGTCCTCGAGCACGTAAACCGCTCCGTCGGGCCCCTGGTCGACCGCGCGGATGCGCGCGTCCATGTCCCACTGGTCGGCCTTGCGGGCGCTGTCACCGTCGATGTCCACCCGCACCAGCGCCTGGCCCGACAGCGCCCCAATCAGTGCGTCGCCCTTCCACTGCGGGAACCGGTCGCCCGAATAGATCAGCAAGGCGCTAGGCGAGATTGCCGGGTTCCACCACAGCTTGGGCTCTTCGAAGCCGCGGCTCTTGTGATCGTCGGGGATGGAGCGGTCATCATAGTGACTGCCGTAGGAGGCTTCAGGCCAACCGTAATTCTTGCCCGGCACGATGAGGTTGAGCTCGTCGCCGCCTTGCGGACCCATCTCCGCTGCCCAAAGCCGGCCGTCCGGAGCAAAGTCGAGCCCGAGCACATTCCGGTGGCCCATGGTCACGAAGTCGCCGCCGATCCGCTGCCCTTCATCTGTCATGTGGATGATCTTGCCGAGGTCGACGTTGCGGTCCTGCGCCGGCTGCATCTTCTCGCGCTCGCCCGAGCTGAGGTAGAAGGTGCCGTCCGGAGCGAAGGCGATGCGATGCGAATAATGGCCGTTGCCGGTGACCTTGGGGGACTGTCGCCAGATCACCTTGAACCCGTCGATCCGCGGCTGCCCCTGGCCGAGTATCAACCGTCCGTAGCCCAGCACCGCACCGCTCGTCTCCCCGCCCGCCCGTTCGACATAGCTGAGATAGACCCGCTGGTTGCCGGCAAAACCGGGATGGGCGACGACATCGCCCAATCCGCCCTGCCCCTTTGCCTGGACCGCCGGAACTCCGGTGACCTGCTGCCGCTTGCCGCTCGCGACATCGACCAGCCACAGCCGGCCGGCCTTTTCCGTGACCAGCGCCATGTTTGCCAGCGGCCCACCCGCCGGCAGGAAATCCATTGCCCACGGAGCCTGGAACGTGCCCAGTTCCGTGGCTGTGAACGGTCGCCCCTGAGCGGTCGGCTGAACGCTGGAATTTGCTTCGGCGGTTGCCGGTGGCGACGCCCCGCAGGCGGTGAGCGCCACCAAGGCCAGGCTTTGGAACAGGTAGGCACGCATCGAAAGTCCCTTCATTACATTATCGCAGTATAACTGCTTAGCTGTGTAAGGCGTAAAGTTGATTTCCTGTTCCCTGCTGTCGCTTGCAACCGCGGTCCCGCCCCATGTCATCGTGCAGGCGGACGCCAAAGCGCTTGCACGCCAGGCGTTCGGCCGCAAGGCGCTGTTCGACCGGTTGGCGAGCGTGTTCGACAATGCTGCGATCGCCCGGCGCCACACCGTCGCGCCCATCGAATGGTATCAGCAACCCCACGGCTGGAGCGACCGCAACGCCGTCTATCTCGAGGCCGCCGAAGCGCTTTTCATACAAGCGGCGGCAGCGGCAATTGACCGCGCCGGCCTCACGCCCCGTGATATTGATGGGGTCGTCACAGTATCGACCACCGGCATCGCAACGCCCAGCCTCGAAGCGCGCGTCGGCTCGCGGCTTGGGCTTCGCGAGGATGTGCGGCGAGTGCCGATCTTCGGCCTCGGCTGCGCCGGCGGCATCGGCGGTCTGGCCACCGCGGCGAGCCTCGCGGCGAGCGAGCCGGGAACGCGCTGGCTGTTCGTCACCGTCGAGACCTGCTCGATCTCGATCCGCCTCGACAGCGACGACCCCGCCGCGATCGTCGCCACCGCCTTGTTCGGCGACGGAGCCGCGGCCGCGGTGGTGAGTGCGGGCGATCAGGGCATCGCGCACATCGCTGGCGCCGCCGAGAAACTGTGGCCCGACACGCAACGGATCATGGGCTGGGACATCGAGGATCCGGGCCTGGCCGTCGTCTTCGACCGAGCGATCCCGCCATTCATCGAAAAGGAACTGGCGCCCGCGCTGGACGGAATGCTGCGCTCGTTGGGCCGCACCCGCGACGACATCGGCCGCTTTTGCTGCCACCCGGGCGGGGTCAAGGTGATCGAAGCGATCGAGGCCGCCCTTAAGCTGCCACCGGGCGAGCTCGACCTCGAACGGCAGGTGCTGCACGATTTTGGCAACATGAGCGCTCCTACCGTCCTGTTCGTGCTCGACCAGCTCCTCAAGCGCGGCCTGCCCGAGCGGACGATGATGACCGCTTTCGGCCCCGGCTTCACTTGCGCCGGGCTGCTGCTGGAGGCGCGATGAACGCGCTCTCGGTCGCCATCCTCGCCGCCGTCACCGTCGGGCGGCTCTTCGAGCTGGTGCTGGCACGCTCCAACACCAGGCGACTGCTCGCCAAAGGCGCGCGCGAGCATGGCGCTGGCCATTATCCGCTGATCTTCTCGGTCCACGCGGGCTGGCTGGTGACCTTGTGGCTAATGGCGACGGCCCGGGCGCCCGACCCGTTGTGGCTGACAGTGTTCGCACTGCTGATGGTCGCTCGCTTGTGGGTGATCGCGACCTTGGGGCGGCGATGGACGACGCGGATCATCGTGCTCCCCGATGCGCCCCTGGTGAACGCAGGGCCGTACCGCTTCCTCAATCATCCCAATTATTGGGTCGTTGCCGGCGAGATCGCCGTCTTGCCCCTCGTCCTCGGATTGCCATTGGTCGCGCTCATCTTCTCGCTCCTCAACGCCGCCGTGCTGACAATCCGGATCCGCGCCGAGAACCGGGCGCTGCGCCGCTAACGTCGCTTGCGCCCAGGTGCCGACCGGCCTATATCGCTCGCTCTCTCCTCGACATCGTCAAGACGTTGGGGCCGGGCCGGGGTCGGTCCGGCAGCGAGAGGGATTTGAATTCCCGGAGCAGTTTTTGACCGACACGCCTACCCCTGCCGACACGTCCTCGCCTGCCGACACTGGCGCCATCGCCAAGCTGATCGAGCCCGCGGTCAAGGTGCTTGGTCTTGAACTGGTGCGCGTGGCGATGATCGGCGGACAATCCGATCCGACGTTGCAGGTGATGGCCGAGCGGCCCGACACGCGCCAGTTGACGATCGACGATTGTGCCGATCTGTCGCGCGCCATTTCCGATATCCTCGATCCGCTGGCGGAAGACGGCCGCGACCCGATCGAGGGGGCATACCGCCTCGAAGTCTCGTCGCCAGGTATCGACCGACCGCTCACCCGCCGCGCCGATTTCGCCGACTGGGCGGGCCACGAAGCGCGAATCAAATACGCGCAAGCTGTCGATGGCGCCAAGCAAATCTCAGGCATCGTCGAAGGCGTGGAGGGCGACTCGATCCGGGTCACGACCTCGAAAGGCGAGCGCGTTGTCGACTTTGCCAACGTCGCCTCGGCCAAGCTGCTGCTTACCGACAAGCTCATTGACGCCACCGCACCGCTCAGCACCGAGGGCGCGGACCTGATCAAAACGGAAGGTTGAACGAAAATGGCCGCCACTGCCGCAACTGACGCCCAATCGACTGCTTCCCCCTCGGCCAACAAGGCCGAGCTGCTGGCGATCGCCGATGCGGTTGCTCGTGAGAAGCTGATCGACAAGGCGATCGTCATCGAGGCGATGGAGGACGCGATCCAGCGCGCCGCCCGCGCCCGCTACGGCGCCGAGAATGACATTCGCGCCAAGCTCGACGGCGAGAGCGGCGACCTGCGCCTGTGGCGCGTTCTCGAAGTGGTCGAAGAGCCCGAGGATCATTTCAAGCAGGTGGACTTGAAGGGCGCCCAGAAGCTGCAAAAGGACGCCGCCATCGGCGACTTCATCGTCGACCCGCTGCCGCCGATCGAGTTCGGCCGGATCGCCGCCCAGGCGGCCAAGCAGGTGATCTTCCAGAAGGTCCGCGATGCCGAGCGCGAGCGCCAGTTCGAAGAATTCAAGGACCGCGCCGGCGAGATCATCACCGGTGTCGTCAAGCGCGTCGAGTTCGGCCACGTCGTCGTCGACCTCGGCCGCGCCGAGGGAGTCATCCGCCGCGACCAGCAGATCCCACGCGAAATGGTCCGGGTCGGCGACCGCATTCGCTCGCTGATTGCTTCGGTTCGCCGCGAGGCCCGCGGCCCGCAGATATTCCTGTCGCGCGCCCATCCCGACTTCATGAAGAAATTGTTCGCCCAGGAAGTGCCGGAGATTTACGACGGCATCATCGAGATCAAGGCCGCCGCCCGCGACCCCGGCAGCCGCGCCAAGATCGGCGTGATCAGCCACGACAGCTCGATCGACCCGGTTGGCGCCTGCGTCGGCATGAAGGGCAGCCGAGTCCAGGCCGTGGTCCAGGAATTGCAGGGCGAGAAGATCGACATCATCCCCTGGTCGGAGGATCTCGCCACCTTCGTCGTCAACGGTCTGCAGCCGGCAACCGTCAGCCGAGTCATCATCGACGAGGAGGAAAGCCGGATCGAAGTGGTCGTCCCCGACGACCAGTTGAGCCTCGCCATCGGCCGTCGCGGCCAGAACGTCCGGCTAGCCAGCCAGCTGACCAGCAGCCAGATCGACATCC
>JACCSV010000128.1 GCA_013812805.1 Sphingomonas sp.
CCGAAAGCTGCATCCCCTGGCGAGTGCCCAATGTCGCGATCGCGGTTTCCGAATCGCGCGCGATGATCACGCGCCAGCCCTCGCGCGCCGCCAGTGCCGTGATCAGGCGGCACTGCGCGGGCTCGTCGTCGATCAGCATCAACAGGCGCGGATCGGCCTCGGCCATCATTTCCCCGGTCCAGACAAGCCTCGCGTCGTAGGCGATATGGGTAAAGAGCCGATTAAGCAGCGCCGCGACGGTTGAAGGTTGGCGGGCGCGGCGATAGACGGGCGCGACACATCTCGTGCATCCGGGGGAAAGCCATGCAATCGGGCAACGATATGAAGGCGCACGGCGCCACGTACGACGGGTTCATCGGCCTACTGAAGTGGTCGGTGCCGCTGGTCGGAATCGTCGCGTTCGTCGTCGTCCTGATCATCGCCTGACGCGCCCCAGGTGGTCGGGACAGTAGCCAATCCGGTCAGGATCGCGGTTCTCAAGGAGCGAGCCGAGGGCGAGGCCCGCGTTGCCGCCACGCCCGAGACGGTGAAGAAATTCATCGCGCTGGGCGCGACCGTCGCGGGCGAGCGCGGCGCGGGCGCAGGCGCCTCGATCCCCGACGCCGAATTCGGAGCGGCGGGCGCGGAGCTCGGCGACGCGGCATCCACGACGAAGGACGCCGATATCGTGCTCGGAGTGCAGGGCCCCGAGGCGGCGTCGCTAAACGGCGCGACGTCCGGCGCGTGGGTCGTCGCGGGGCTCGACCCGTTCGGCCGGCGCGACCGGATCGACGCTTACGCGGGCGCCGGGATCGAGGCGCTGGCGATGGAGTTCATGCCGCGGATCACCCGCGCGCAGTCGATGGACATCCTGTCGTCGCAATCGAATCTCGCGGGATATAAAGCGGTGATCGACGGAGCCGCCGCTTACCGCCGCGCCTTTCCGATGATGATGACCGCCGCGGGCACCGTCAGCCCGGCCAAGGTCTTCGTCATGGGGGTGGGAGTCGCCGGGCTGCAGGCAATCGCGACCGCAAAGCGCCTCGGCGCGCAGGTCAGCGCCACCGACGTACGCTCGGCGACGAAGGAGCAGATCCAATCGCTCGGTGCCAAGCCGATCTTCGTCGAGAACGTCGCCGGGATCGAGGGCGAGGGGGCCGGCGGCTATGCGACCGAAATGTCCGACGAATATCGCCAGGCCCAGGCCGAGCTCGTCTCCAGCCATATCGCCAAGCAGGACATCGTCATCACCACCGCACTGATTCCTGGCCGTGCGGCGCCGCGGCTGATCAGCGACGCGCAGCTGGCAACGATGCGCGCCGGCAGCGTCGTCATCGACCTCGCGGCCGAAGCGGGGGGCAATGTCGAAGGCTGCATCGCCGGCGAGGCCGTCCAGCACCACGGAGTGACGGTGATAGGCGCAAGCAACCTCGCGCGCAGCATTCCTGCCGATTCGTCGGCGTTGTTCGCGCGCAATCTCTACAACTTCCTTAGCGCCTTCTGGGACAAGGACGCGTCCGCGCCGGTGCTCCCGGACGACGACGAGATCGTCCAAGCGATCCGGCTGACGAGCGGCGGCAAGGTCGTCAGCGAGAGGTTGACGGCCTCCTGACCCGCGCGCGCGGCAGCGATATCTTGATCATCGGCGGCGGGGTCGCCGGCCTGTCGGCCGCGGCCGCGCTGAGCGCTGACGCAAAGGTTATGGTCCTGGAAGGCGAGGAGTCGATCGGCTTCCACTCGTCGGGGCGAAGCGCGACCATGCTCCATTATGCGCTCGGCAACCCGCTGGTCCGGGCGCTCACGCTCGCTAGCCGCGGGTTTTTCGACGAACCGCCACCGAGCTTCACCGATGTGCCGCTCGGCCGTCGGATGCCGGTGCTGGTCTACGCCAGGCAAGACGAGCTCGACGTGCTCGATTCGCTGGATGCCGATATCGCGCCGTTCGCTACGCTGGAACGAGCCGATGAGCGCGTAATCCACGAGCTGTGCCCCGTGCTCCGGCTCGGCGAAGGCGGCGCCATCGCGGGACTGGTCGATCGCAGCGGCATCCGCCTCGACCCGCACGCGCTTCTCCAGGGCTTCGCGCGCCAGGTCAGGCGCACCGGCGGCGAGATCGTCCTGGGCGCGCGCGTCGCTCGCATCAATCGGGCCGGCGAGCTGTGGAATGTAGAGACCGAGCGCGGCGAGACGTTTGCCGCACCGGTGCTGGTCAACGCCGCCGGCGCATGGGCGGATGCGGTCGCGGCCATCGCCGGAGTCCAGCCGCTGGGCCTGACCCCGATGCGCCGGACCATAATCACTTTCGATGCGCCCGACGACGTCGATGCGAGCGGTTGGCCGTTCGCCAAGACGGTCGGCGACGAGCTTTACTTCGCGCCCGAATCGGGTCGGCTCTTCGCCTCGCCGATGGACGAAGTTCCGACCGACCCTTGCGATGCTCAGCCGGACGAGCTCGAGGTGGCGCTTGCGGCTCAGCGCATCGAGGAGCGAACGACGATGCGGGTCAATCGGATCGCCCATAAATGGGCGGGCCTGCGTACCTTTGCGCCCGACCGCGGCCCGGTTGCAGGCTTTGCGCCGGACGCGCCGGACTTTTTCTGGCTGGCGGGGCAGGGGGGCTTTGGCCTGCAAACGTCGCCGGTAATGGCGCAGGTCGCGGCTTCTCTAATCCAAGGCGAGCCGTGGCCATCGCGCGGTGTAACGACAGAACAACTCGCAGTCCGCAGATCACCGTCAGTCTCGCGTTAACCCTGACGCCCATATATGGCGCACGATGATGACCGTTTTGGCCATTGCCGCGCTTGCTGCTGCGTCGCCACAGGGCGTTCTGCTGCTCGACCCGGTGTCTCGGCAACTGCTCGATGCGCACAACCGCGAACGCGCTGCGGTCGAGGCGCCGCCGTTGCAGTGGGATCCCAATTTGGCGCGATCGGCAATCTTCTATGGTCCGGTCCTCGCTGCATCCGGGCGCTTGCAGCATTCGCCAAGGGCGAGCCGCCCGGGCCAGCGCGAAAATCTCTGGCGAGGAACCGCGCGCGCTTATTTGCCCAGCCAGATGGTCGGCAGCTGGGCGTCGGAGAAGCGTGTGTTTCGGCCGGGGATCTTTCCCGCGGTCAGCGTCACCGGCAACTGGGTCGACGTGTCGCACTACACGCAGATGATCTGGCGGACGACCACCCGGGTCGGCTGCGGGGTGTATCGCACCCGCCAGTGGGATTATCTGATCTGCCGCTACTCACCGCCCGGCAACGCCGACGGCAGGCGCGTCCCCTAGTCGCCTCTTCCAAGTTTTAGCTGGCGAGCAGTTCGCCGCTGCGGCAAAGCGCCGCGCGATGGCTACTCTCGTTACCGGCGCGGCCGGCTTCATCGGATCCTCGACGGCCCATGCCTTGCTCGAGCGCGGGGACGACGTCGTCGGCCTCGACAACATCAACGATTATTACGATCCCAAGCTCAAGCAGGCGCGTCTCGAGCGGCTCCAGAGGCGGTTCGGCAATCGCTTCCGCTTCATCAAGGTCGATTTTGCCGATGCTGCCGCCATCACCGCGGCGCTCGACGGCTCCGCTTTCGACAGCATCGTCCACCTCGGTGCCCAGGCGGGCGTCCGCTACAGTATCGAGAATCCCGCGGCTTACGTGCAGTCTAATCTCGTCGGCCACTGCAACATGCTGGAGATTGCTCGGGCGCGGGGGGCCCGTCACTTCGTCTATGCGTCCTCTTCCTCGGTGTACGGCGGCAACAAGAGCGTTCCCTTCCGCGTCGAAGACCGGGTCGATCACCCGTTGTCCTTGTATGCGGCGACCAAGAAGTCGGACGAGCTGATCAGCGAGTCCTATGCCCACCTCTACCGGATGCCGATGACCGGCCTGCGTTTCTTCACGGTCTATGGGCCGTGGGGGCGGCCGGACATGGCGATGTGGATTTTCACCAAGGCGCTGTACGAGGGGGCGCCGCTGCCGCTGTACAACGGCGGGCAGATGCGGCGCGATTTCACCTACATCGACGACATCGTCGCCGGCGTGCTGGCTACGCTAGACTCGCCGCCGACCAACGACGGCGAGACAAAGGCCGGCGGAAGCAACGCTCCGCACGCGCTCTACAACATCGGCAACAATCGCAGCGAAGACCTAATGCGGGTCGTGCAGCTGCTGGAGGAGGCGACCGGCAAAAAGGCGCTGCTCGATCCGATGCCGATGCAGCCCGGGGACGTGATGGAAACCTGCGCCGACATCAGCGCGATCGAGCGCGATCACGATTTTCGCCCGGTAACGACGATCGACGAGGGGGTGCCCCGGTTCGTCGACTGGTATCGAAGCTACCACAATAAGTGAGCGTCCCGCCGCTGCTTTCCCGATTGCGCCTCCCCGTCATCGGAGCGCCGCTGTTCATCATTTCCAACCCGCAGCTGGTCATCGCCCAGTGCACCGCCGGAATCGTCGGCAGCTTTCCGACGCTCAACGCCCGGCCCGCGTCGCAGCTCGACGAGTGGCTGCACGAGATCACCGAAGCGCTGGCGAAGCATGACCGGGCAAATCCCGATCGTCTGGCGGCCCCGTTCGCGGTCAATCAAATCGTCCACCGCACCAACGACCGCTTCGAAGCCGACATGGTGGTTTGCGAAAAGTGGAAGGTGCCGATCGTCATTACCTCATTGGGCGCGCGTGAAGAGCTCAACGTCGCGGTCCACAACTGGGGTGGGATCACCTTCCATGACGTGATCGACGACCGGTTCGCACGTAAGGCGATCGGCAAGGGCGCTGACGGGTTGATCGCAGTGGCCGCCGGCGCGGGCGGTCACGCCGGCGATTGGTCTCCGTTCGCTCTGGCGCAGGAGATACGCGACTGGTTCGATGGGCCGCTGGTGCTGTCGGGAGCGATCGCGACGGGCGATGCAGTGCTTGCCTCCCAAGCAATGGGCTTCGACTTGGCGTATATCGGCTCGCCGTTCATCGCCACGTCGGAGGCGCGATGCTCGGAAGAGTATCGCCAGGCGATCGTCGAGGCCGGCGCCGCCGACATCGTTAACAGCGATCTGTTTACCGGAATCCACGGCAATTACCTGCGCTCGTCGATCGAGCGGTCGGGGCTCGATCCCGATTCGCTGGGCGCGGTAGCCGCGGCCGGAACGGAGTTCGGCTCGGCGGGCTCGGCCAAAAGCAAGGCTTGGCGCGACATCTGGGGCTCGGGGCAGGGGATCGGCGCGGTCCGAAAGGTGCAGCCGGCGGCCGATTATATCGCTCAGCTTGTCGGCGAATATGAGGCGGCGCGGGCGCGCCTCGCCGCGCTTTAGTGCTGGCCGCTGAGCCCGCGCTCCAGCCGGCCCATCAGCGCCCGGGCGGGGCTCTGCGGCGGCGCGCTGGCGATGCTTTGATGATCCAGGCGCCGGACTCGCGCGTAGAGGTCGGTGCTGGCGTTCACCAGCCGCTGAGCGGGCGCCGGCAGCCGCGACACGGTCTCGGAGTCGCTGTCCTGGGCATTGCCCAGCCGGCGTTCAGGCCGGCGGCCGTCGGCATAGTGAATTTCGCCGCTCTCGATTGCCCGCTGAGTCAACAGCCAAGCGACGATGTGCATGATTCGCGTCGTCACCTTCAGCGACTCGCAGGCGAAAGTTACGCGGGTGACCGGGTCGAGATGGTGGCGATCCTTGTGGCCCGCATCGTCGAAGTAGGACCGCGCCTCGTCGGCAAGCAGCATCGCCTCGGTATAGAAGGCGTCGATCAGCCGCGGAGTGATCCGCGCTTCGGCGTCGGGAAGCTCGTCCGATTCGGTCATCGCGTGCACGGTGCCACCTTCCATCGCCGATGAAAACGAATGAGGTGTGGTGTCGATGGCGGCGTCTGCGCCCTGTCCCGAAGCGGGACGCTCTCGAAGCCCGGGCATCCGCGGTTCGACGGATCGCACCCGACCGTCGCCGGTCCGACGTACGGGGGCGAGACAAATGCGAAAAATCGTGATTTACTGGCCGATGCGGTCAATCCCGTAACGAAAGGAACTCACACCGATGGATAACGCCCAGGTCGAGGAACTCGCATCCAAGCATGCTGCGCTCCACGCAATGATCGACGAAGAGGAGCACCGCAGCCACCCCGACGAGGATCTGCTCCATCGCCTGAAAAAGGAACGACTCAAGCTAAAGGACGAACTGGCCGGTCACTTCGCCCACTAGGGCCAGTGTCTCGCCCGCGCGACGGTTCGCTTCAATCGTCGCGCGACACTTTCTCGATCCGTTCGTGGCGCTCCTGCGCCTCCAGCGTCATCGTCGCCACCGGCCGCGCTTCGAGCCGGGCCAGCGAGATCGGCTCACCGGTCACTTCGCAATAACCGTATTCGCCTTCGTAAAGACGCCGGATGGCGCTTTCGATCTTGGCGATCAGCTTACGCTGGCGGTCGCGGGTGCGAAGCTCGATCGCCCAGTCGGTCTCGCTCGACGCGCGGTCGGCGACATCGGGCTCGCGGAACGAATCCACCTGCAACTGCGCCATCGTCGCACGCGATTCCTCGACGATATCATCTTTCCATCCCCGCAGCTTTCTGAGGAAGTAAGCGCGATGCATGTCGCACATGAATTCATCGCTGTCGGATGGGCGATACCCCTCCGCGACAATGATACGATCGAACGGTACCGGCTGATTGCCGTATAGGTCGACTAAAGCGGTCGCCATAACACCTCCCCAACTCATTCCACCGCGGCGCTTTGCCGCAAAGTGGAAGTCCGTGCGCCCGCCGCCTGCTGCAGCCGGGGCCACCGGTGCAGCCGGAGGCGAATTCGACCAGCTTTTTCGCGACTTAAGCGGAAAAGCGGGTCATCCCCACTGGCGCCTATAATTAGCGGTGAGTCGCATCACAAGCACCGTCGGAGAGGCTTGCGATTAATCCGGAAGCTGTTGCGAATATGGCGCATTTCGGTCTTGCACAGCCACTGGTTGCAGACCCGGTTGCAGCGCTCAGCTGGCTACCGCATAGCCGCTTTCGGAAATGCGCATTCTCCTGACCAACGACGACGGCATCAACGCCCGCGGACTCGACCTGTTGGAGACCGTCGCGCGCAGCTTCTCGGATGACATCTGGGTTGTGGCCCCAACCGAAGAACAGTCCGGTGCCGGCCATTCGCTGACGCTCAGCCAGCCGGTCCGGGTCCGCCGCCATGACGACCGCCGTTTCTCGGTTACCGGCACGCCCACGGACGCGGTGATGCTGGCCCTCGCGCACATCATGAAGGATGCGCCGCCCGACCTCATCCTCTCGGGCATCAACCGCGGCGCCAACCTTGCCGAGGACGTGACCTATTCGGGGACAGTCTCGGCCGCCATGGAAGGCGCCCTCGCCGGCGTCCGCTCGATCGCGTTGAGCCAGAGCTATTCGCGCGAAGGGATGGGCGACACGGTGCCGTTCGCCGCCGCCGAAGCCTGGGCCGAACGTGTGCTTGCGCCGCTGACGACGTTCGAAACGCTGCCCGGGACGCTGATCAACATAAACTTCCCGGCGCTGCCGCCCGATCAGATCGCCGGGGTGCGGGTGTGCCGCCAGGGCATCCGCGACTACGGCCGGCTTCGGATCGTCCAGCGCAAGGACCCTCGCGGCTACGAATATTTCTGGTTCGGCCTGGCCCCGATGGTGCAGACCCCGGGCCACTCGACCGACCTCGAAGCCATTGCCGACGGGTTCGTGTCGGTCACTCCGCTCCACCTCGACCTCACCCACGACGCGTCGCTGGCAACTCTGGCCGATCGAATCCAGGCGGGTAGTTGACGTGGATGCGGTGGGGCTTGGCGCTGGAAGCTGTCGCGGGTTTGAGCGAATGAACGCAGGTGGTGACCTCATCGTCGTCGCTGCGCAGAACGACACCTCAAAGGACTCTGTGCAAGCGACCCCGCCGCCCGAACCGCCGCCGCCGATCGTGGTTACGGCTCCAGCGCTGCCAGACCCGTCGGTCGAGCGAGCCTATAGCATCGTCGTGCTCGGCGCCGAGCGGCTCGAGAATGCGCCGACGACCCAGCTCGACCAATTGCTCAAGCAGGTATCAGGGCTCCAGCTGTTCCGTCGCTCGGACGCGCGGAGCTCGCACCCGACCAGCCAGGGCGTCACCTTGCGCGGCCTTGGCGGCAATGCCTCGAGCCGGGCGCTGCTGATGCTTGACGGAGTGCCGCAGACGGACCCGTTCGGCGGCTGGGCCAACTGGCCGGCTTATGATCCTGCGAGCATCGCCGAAGTTCGCGTGATCCGCGGCGGGGGCAGCGTCGCCAGTGGCCCCGGGGCGCTTGCCGGCGTGATCGAGATGCGCAGCCGGCTGGACCGCGGAGTTGCGGCGACTGCGGAAGCGGGCAGCCGGAAATCGCTGGAAGGACGGCTGGTGACTGGCGTCGCGTTTGGCGGTGGGACACTGGGGCTATCGGCACGAGCAGGCCGAGGCGATGGCTTCACGCCCGTGACCGCCGGGACCCGCGGCCCGGCCGACCGCGACGCACCCTATGAGGAAGCGAGCTTTCGCAGCTTTTGGACTGCGCCGCTCGACCTTTCCACCGACATCCAGCTGGGTGCGCTCGGCTTCACCGACCGGCGAGAGCGGGGCCTCGCCTTCACCGGCAATCGCACTGATGGCGCCGACGCATCCGTCCGGCTGGTCGGGCTGAGCCCCTGGCAGTGGACGGCGCTAGCCTACGGCCAAACGCGCAAGCTTCGCAGCAGCTTCGCCAGCGTCAGCGACAGGCGGTTGTCGGCAAGCCGCGTCGCGCTGCAGGATTCGGTGCCCTCCAATGCTGTCGGCGCAAGCTTTGAGCTGCGGCCGCCGCTTGGCGACACGCTAGCGCTGCGCCTGGGCGGCGACATGCGGCGTACCGAAGGCGAGTCGCGCGAGCTCTATTTCTTCATCGATGGCGAGCCGAGTCGTCGCCGCCGAGCCGGCGGGCGGACCCTGACCGCCGGCCTGTTCGGTGAAGCCACTGCGACGCTTGGCGCCGTCACCCTGAGCGGGGGGGCGCGGTTCGACAGCTGGCGGATCCGGAGCGGCGAACTGGTCGAGCAGGCGATCGCCTCCGCCGACGTGCTTAAAGACGAGCGATATCCCGGCCGCGGCGGCGGGCTCACGACGGCGCGGGTGAGCGGCGTTGTCGATGTCGCCGGCGGGCTCAGCTTCACTTCCGCGGCGTATATGGGCTGGCGATTGCCGACTCTGAACGAGCTGTTCCGACCGTTCCGCGCCGGGGCCGCCGCCACCGCCGCCAATCCTTCGCTCGAGCCAGAGCGGCTGGCCGGAGTCGAGATTGGCGCCCGCTACGTCCGCGGCGGTGTCTCATTGTCCGGCACGGCGTTTGCCAATCGGCTCGAGGATTCGATCGCCAATGT
>JACCSV010000321.1 GCA_013812805.1 Sphingomonas sp.
GTGCGGGTCGAGCCGATCGCCGGAGCGCAAAGCGTCTCTTGACGCCGTTCGAGCGCGCGCTCCGGGAGCGGATAGGGTCGGAAGGCCCGATCACGCTCGAAGCCTATATGGATGCGTGCAACGCTTACTATTACGCCACCCGCGACCCGCTCGGAGCCGCCGGGGACTTCACCACCGCGCCGGAGATCAGCCAGATGTTCGGAGAACTGGTCGGTGCCTGTCTCGCCGATTGCTGGGCTCGGGCCGGACGGCCGAGCGACGCGATCTATGTCGAGCTTGGGCCCGGGCGCGGGACGCTTGCGGCAGACGCGCTGCGGGTGATGAACGCAGCGGGCTTGGAGCCGGACGTGCACTTCGTGGAAACCAGCCCGGCACTGAGCGAGGCCCAGCTGCAGCTACACCCGGATGCCGACTGGCACGCCGACTTGCCGACCATCCCCGAAGGCGGCCCGCTGCTATTGGTCGCCAACGAATTCCTCGACGCGTTGCCGATCCGCCAGTTCGTTGACGGAGCCGAGCGCCGGATCAAGGTTGCGGCCGGCGGGTTGGCGTTCGATCGGGACGGGACGATCGTCGAAGACTCGCCCGCGCGCGCTGAAGCGGTATCGGAGATCGCGAAGCAGTTGGACGGGCGTGGAGGCGTGGCGTTGATCGTCGACTATGGCCATGAACGCTCCGCCCCGGGGGACACGCTGCAGTCAGTGCGCGGACACGGGTTCGCGCCGGTGCTTGCCAATCCGGGCGAGCAGGACCTGACCTCGCACGTCGATTTCGAAGCCGTCGCCAAGGCTTCGCGAGAAGTGGGGGCTTCCGTTACCTCGCTTACCACTCAAGGCCAGTGGCTGGGTCGGCTCGGGATCGCCGCGCGGGCCGAAGCGCTAGCCCGCGCGCAGCCGGAGCGGACAATGGAGATCGACGCGGCGCGTTGCCGCCTGTGCGATCGGGCGCAGATGGGCGAGCTGTTCAAGGTCATCGCGCTCCACTCGCCCAACTGGCCGCAGCCGGCGGGGTTCGGATGACCATCACCTACGAAGACGGGACTCTGGCCGACGTTGCAGCGATCGACCGGATCTTTCGTGAAAGCTTCTGCGAAACCTTCGCCCATCTCTACAGCGAGGCGGATTTGCGGTCCTTCCTCGGCCAATTCACGCCGCAAGCCTGGGCGGAGGAGGTCGGCTCGTCCGACTATGCTTTCCGCCTCGCCGAAGCGCACGGCCAGACGGTGGGATTTGCGAAAATCGGCCCCTCGACCCTGCCCGTCGAGCAGACCGGGCCATCGGTCGAGCTTCGCCAGCTCTATGTTCTCGAGGCGTGGCACGGCAGCGGGATATCGCGCGTGCTGATGGACTGGGCGCTCGCCGAAGCGCTGCGGCGCGGCGTGCGCGAGTTGCTGCTCACCGTCTACACCGACAACCACCGCGCCAAGCGCTTCTACCAGCGCTACGGCTTCGAAAAGGTCGGCCCGTACGTGTTTATGGTGGGGAGCCAAGCCGACGAGGACATCATCATGCGGCTGCGGCTGTGACCGTCGAGGTGATCCGCGCCGAGGCCCTCGCCGCGGTGGCCCACGGCTTCCTCGGCCGCCGCGGCGGGGTCTCGGGCGGCATTCTGGCCGGGCTCAACGTCGGCAGCGGCAGCAGCGATGACCTGGACGCAATTGCCGAGAACCGGCGCCGTGCGATCGAGTCGGTTCTGCCTGGGGCGGAACTCGCTACGGTCTTCCAGGTCCATTCGGGCGACGCCGTGTACGCGGGCTCCCCGTGGCCCAACGCGCAGCGCCCACGCGCCGATGCTCTGGTGACCGACCGGCCCGGGCTGCTGCTCGGGATCCTCACCGCCGATTGCGCGCCGGTGCTGTTCGCCGACCCACAAGCAGGCGTCGTCGGCGCGGCCCACGCCGGCTGGCGAGGCGCGCTTGCCGGAGTGACCGACGCGGCGATCGCGGCGATGGAAAAGCTGGGCGCCAAGCGCGAGCGGATCGCCGCAGCGGTCGGTCCGTGCATCGGCCAGGCAAGCTATGAGGTGGATCAGCAGTTCCGCGCCCGCTTTCTTGGCGCCGATGCCGCCAACGCGCGGTTCTTCCTGGACTGGCTGGGCGGTAAGCCACACTTCGACCTGGAAGCCTATGTAATCTCTCGCCTGTACGGCGCTGGGCTCGCCAACGTCACCGCGCTCGGTCTCGACACCTATGCCGACCCCGACCGCTTCTTCAGCTACCGCCGCTCCACGCATCGCGGCGACCCCGATTATGGGCGGCAAATCAGCCTTATCGGGATTGCCGGGGGCAATCCCGTGGATGGCTGACCTCATCGGCCTCGCGCCCTAGCCCGCCGTGCGGTTTTGCGGCTAAGCGCGGCAGCCAGGAGAAAACGCCCGTGCCAGACGAAAATGAACTTAGCGGCGCCAGCCCGCAGCGCCGCCCCAAGCAGTCGGTGACCAAGATCGGCAACCACCAGCTCAACCCGGCGACGCTGATGATGGGTTTCGGCTTCGATCCGGCGCTGAGCGAGGGGTCGCTGAAACCCCCGGTCTTCCTCACCTCGACCTTCGTGTTCGAGAATGCCGCGGCCGGGAAGCGCTTCTTCGAAGGGGTGACGGGCAAGCGCCCGGGCGGCGCCGAAGGACTGATCTACTCGCGCTTCAACGGGCCCAATCAGGAGATCCTCGAGGATCGGCTGAGCATCTGGGAAGGCGCCGACGACGCGCTGGCTTTCTCCAGCGGCATGTCGGCGATCGCGACCTTGTTCCTGACCTTTGTCCAGCCGGGCGACGTCATCGTCCATTCCGGGCCGCTGTACGCCGCGACCGAGGGGCTGATCGCCAAGATCCTCGGTCGGTTCGGAGTCTCGTACGTGGATTTCCCGGCCGGCGCGACGCGCGAGGAGATCGATGAAGTCCTCACCGCCGCCAAGGCCAAGGGCAGAGTCTCGCTGATCTATCTCGAGAGTCCGGCCAACCCGACCAACGCGCTGGTCGACGTCGAAGCGGTCGCGGCCGCCCGCCAAGCCGCGTTCGGCAGCAACGAAACCCCGCCGATCGCGATCGACAACACCTTTCTCGGGCCGTTGTGGGCCAAACCGCTGGCGCAGGGTGCTGACCTCACCATCTACAGCCTCACGAAGTACGCAGGCGGGCACAGCGACCTCGTCGCCGGCGGCCTTGTCGGCGAAAAGGGCCTGATCAACCAGGTGCGGATGATGCGCAACACCATCGGCACGATCTGCGACCCCAACACCGCCTGGATGCTGTTGCGCAGCCTGGAGACGCTGGAGCTGCGAATGAGCCGCGCCGGCGACAATGCCGCCAAGGTCTGTGCCTTCCTTCGCGACCACCCCAAGGTCGAAACCGTCGGCTATCTCGGCTTCCTTGAGGAAGGATCACGCCAAGCCGACATCTACAACCGCCATTGCACCGGTGCCGGCTCGACCTTCTCGCTCTACCTCAAAGGCGGCGAACGCGAGGCCTTCGCCTTCCTCGATGCGCTGCAGATCGCCCACCTCGCGGTCAGCCTCGGAGGCACCGAAACGCTGGCCAGCGCGCCGGCGGCGATGACGCATTTGTCGGTGCCCGACGAGCGCAAGCAGGCGCTCGGGATCACCGACAATCTGGTCCGCATTTCGATCGGCGTCGAAGATGCCGACGATTTGATCGCCGACTTCGCCAACGCGCTGAACGCGATTTAGCGGCCGGCGCTGGCGTTCGCCCGACCGCGATATCCGGATTGGTTGGAAATCGGACATTCAGGTCGACGGTCGTCCGGGCACCTTGCGCGAGACCACCCACCATTCCAGCCAGCGTTCGATGGAGTGACTGTAACCTTTTTGCTGGGCGCGGC
>JACCSV010000229.1 GCA_013812805.1 Sphingomonas sp.
TACACGGGCTATGGCAGCTACGGCGGCTATCCGAGCAATTCGGTGCCCTATGGCTACAACCAGCTCTATAACAGCCAGCCGGGCTACAACTATCAATATGCCAATGGCGGGGTCTATCAGGTCGATCCGACGACCCAGCTGGTTTCGGCTCTTGTGGCGCTGGTTACCGGCACCAACCTTGGTATCGGCCAGCAGCTGCCGAGGGGCTATGACGTGTACAACGTGCCGAGCGCCTACCGCGCCTCTTATTTCGACACGCCAAACGCGATGTACCGCTATAACGACGGCAACATCTATCAGGTCGATCCCTATTCGCGAGTGATTCAGGCGTCGATCCCGGTGTCCTACGGCGGCTACAACGTCGGCTACCCGGTGCCGTCCGCCTATCCGGGCTATGCGGTGCCCAATCAGTACGCCGGCCTCTACAACGCGGCACCGGGCTATGATTACCGCTATTCCGACGGCGGGATCTACGCGGTGAACCCGCAGACCCAGATCGTCCAGTCGCAGGTGGCTTTGCTCACCGGCAACACCTTCGGGGTCGGGCAGATGCTGCCGGCGGGCTATGACGCGTACAACGTGCCGTTCGCCTACCGCGACCGCTACTACGACACGCCCAATTCGATGTACCGTTACGCGGACGGCAACATCTACCAGGTCGACCCGACGACGCGCCTGATCCAGGCGGTCATCGACGCGATCGTCTAAGCGAATACGGCAAGCGGCTCTCGAGCGAAGGTCTAAGACCTAGCTCGGGGGCCGCTCGTCATTTTGCCTTGGGGCGAGCGATCTTGTCTTTTAGCTGAAGGATCAGTCGTCCGAGTTCCTCGGAATCCACCGAGGTCACAGCTTCGTCGAGGGTGAACCACCGGCGCTCGCGCTGGCCCTCTTCCGGCCACTTGGCCAATTCGCGTTTGACGGACAGCGAATGGACCAGGATGTTGACCTCCAGCGGCCTGAAGATCAGGTGCTGCTTGACGTGGCGGAAGGAGCCCAGTGGCTTGGTGCTGATCGTTCCTTTCACCCCCGCTTCCTCGAACGCTTCCTGAGCCGCGGCTTTGGCCAGCGACTTGCCGCGCATCGGCCAGCCTTTCGGGATCATCCATCGGCCCGAGTTGCGGCCAGTAACGAGCAGGACTTCGGTCTGGTTGCCGGGCCCGACCCGCCAGGGCAGCGCCCCCGTCTGGATCGGCAATTGCCCCACCTCCCTGCGACTCGCGCCCGAACCTTGAAGGCTCGTCAGGAGTTTACTCGCAGCTCTAGGCAGTTTCATGACAGGACCGACCGACCTATGTGGCGCCGACTAGACGCATTCGCCTTGCCTCGAACGAAGGTGCCGCTGTCATGGCTCAAGAAATCGAACTGAAGTTCGAACTGGCGAGCGAAAACGTCCCGCTCCTTACCACGCTACCCATCCTTGCACCCTCTACGGCCCGTGCCGTGCCCCAACTTACAATCTATTACGACAGCCCGAAAGCAAACGTCAGGCGGCACGGGTTTTCCTTGCGGGTTCGAAGCGCCGACGGAAGCTTTGTGCAGACGGTCAAACCCCTGGAGTCCAGCGCCGCCCTGTTCGCGCGCGAGGAATGGGAATGCCAAGTCCAATCGATCGAGCCGGACGTGGGCGCATTGGCCGATTCGCCGCTGCGCGAACTTGCCCGCGGCCGGCGGCTGAAGACACTGGTGCCGGTGATCCGCTCCGAAGTGCGCCGCACCAGCTGGCTCTTGAATCACAACGGAAGCGCGATCTCGGTCGATCTCGATGAGGGCTCGATGGTCGCCGACGGGGCCAGCGACAGCTTTACGGAACTGGAACTCGAGCTGCTCAAGGGCAACCAGGCCGACCTTCTGGAAACGGCTCGAGCCATTGCCGGTGGCGTTCCCGTTCGACTTGGCGTCCTGACCAAGGCCGAGCGCGGGTTTGCATTGGCGGACGGCTCGCTTGGCAGAGTTACCAAGGCGAGGCCGGTGGCCGTGGCACCCGCGATGTCGGTCGCGGACGGCTTGACGGTCATCGTCCAGGCCTGCCTAACGCACTTTCGGCGCAACGAGTCGATCGTCGCCCTTCGCCGGCAGCCGGAAGCGCTGCACCAGACCCGAGTCGCGATGCGGCGGCTGCGCTCGGCGTTCAGCCTGTTCAAGCCGGTCGCGGCGGACGACGAGTATGAAGTGCTGCGGCAGGAGCTGCGGTGGTTCACCAACCTGCTCGGCGACGCCCGCAACCTCGACGTCTACCTGCAGCGCGACGACGTACCGCAAGAGCAGTCGCCTGAGCTCCTGCGCCGGCGCGAGCAGGCCTATGACACAATCATCGCCTCGCTGGATTCCGAGCGGTTCCTGAAACTGATGTTCGACCTGGTGGCGTGGCTGGCGAGTGGGCGGTGGCGGTCCAGCAAGAAGGCGCAAAAGCCGCTGCTGCCGTTTGCGGGGAAGCGTCTCGACCGGATGTGGGGCCGGGTGGCCGGGGTTGGCGAACTGGCAACGATGGACGATTCCGAGCGGCACGGGCTGAGGATCGAGGTCAAGAAGCTGCGCTACGGGGTCGAGTTCTTTCGCGGCCTCTACCCGGCCGCGGCATCGACCCATAAGCAGTTCGCCCAATCGGTCGAAGAGCTCCAGGAGGTTCTTGGCGAGCTCAACGACATCGTCACCGCACAGCTTCTCGCCGCGCAAAGCGATGTTTTCGACGAGCTTGTTGTAGCGGTGGTCGAAGGCGATCCGACGCGCGAGCTTGTCGCTCGGTCCGAGCAATGCCTGGCCCGATTGAGGGAAATCGGCCCGTATTGGTCGGCGGCTGCCTGACTTTGCCACCAACGCCATGACGCTCGAGCTTTGTTATCTCGAAATCGGCGGTTGCCGAATAGCCTGCCGCCGCCGCCCCGGCTCCTCACCGACGCTGCTGTTCCTGCCCGGCTACGCGTCCGACATGGACGGGGCCAAGGCCCTCGCGATCGACGCTTTCGCGGAACGCCGCGGCCTGGCGATGCTGCGCTTCGATTACTCGGGCACCGGCCTTTCCGGAGGCAGCTTCGAGGAGGGCACGCTCGACGGCTGGCTGGCCGAAGCACTTGCGATGCTCAACCAGATGACGAATGGGCCGGTGATTGTCGTTGGCTCGTCCATGGGCGGATGGATAGCGCTTCACCTGGCACTCGAGCGTCCCGACCGGGTAGCGGCCCTGGTGGGGATCGCCGCGGCTCCGGACTTCACCGACTGGGGGTTCAACGACGCGGAACGGGCGCAGCTCGCTGCCGCGGGACGGTTGGAGCAACCACAGCTTGTGACGCACGCATTTTGGAAATCGGGACAGCGGCTGTGCCTGCTCGACACGCCGCTGGACATCGCCTGCCAGGTGCGGTTGGTGCACGGCGAGCTCGACGCCGACGTGCCGCTGCCAGTTGCCTATCGATTGCTGCAGCAGTTGCGCTCAGGCGATGTCCACCTGACCATCGTCAAGGGCGGCGGCCACCGGCTTTC
>JACCSV010000249.1 GCA_013812805.1 Sphingomonas sp.
CGGGTCGTACTTCTTGAAGCTCAACTTCTCGGTCTGCGTGCGCGGGTTCTTCTTCGTCACGTAGAAAAAGCCGGTATCGGCGCTGCTGACGAGCTTGATCTTGACGGTTGCCGGCTTGGCCATCGGACGCGTCCCAAATGCTTGAAATAAAGAAAGCGGCACTTGCGGCCGCCTTGCCGGCGCACATGGCTGGAGCGGCCGTTTTTGTCAAGGCGACGAGGGCCCCCGGCTAGGGCCGATCGAGCCTTCGCCAGGTCGCAGCGGCTCCGGCGGCCCCTTCAGCGGGGGCGACCGGCTGGCGGGAAGCGGCCCAGCCCAGCAAAAGTTGAACAGCGCATCGGAATCGTCGCGATCGAGAGCCGGCACGATCGGCTGCGGCTGGCGCGCCGCGGCGGCGCTCCAGCGCATCGCCCGGGAATCCACGCCGAAGTGGAATTGCCGGTAGGCGTCGGCAAACGACCGCCCCTGCGCGACCGCGATCCGCATGTCCTCGAACATCTGGGCGGCGGGCCGGATCGAAATCCGGGCACGCTTCAACATGTCCATCGCCTCGAGGTCGGCGCGCCGCTCCTCGATCCCGGAGAACGTTAGCCGCAGATCGGACCCGGCACCTTCCAGGATTGAACCCCAGATGCCGATCACCCCGTTGTGCCGAACGGACGCGACCACGGGATCGCCATTCCTAAAAAGGGCAAGCTCGTGGGCGAGCAAGGCGGCCAACGTTTCGGGGTCGGTCCCCTGGAGAGCCTCCCGAGTAACGGCAATCTTGTTGGCGGGCAGCGACGAGACGACGAAATCGGGAAGATCGAGGCCGACGATTTCGACCGACCGGCCGATTTGCGGATCGAGCCGGACCAGCAGCTTGCGCACCGCAACTTCGCCGCCTTGGTGGGAACAGCGCCGCGGAGCCAGATCGGCGATCGGCCCGTCGACCAGCCGCCGCTCCATTGCCGGCGTGATCCATCCCGCCATCCACTCGGGGGGCAAATGGTCGATCACCGCCACGCCGAGCACCAGCAGGCCGGCGATCGTCTTGAAGATGTGCAGGCGGCGAAGCGGGTGCAAGATTCGCGCTATCGGCCGCCGCCCGATGTGGGCAAGCAGCGCCTGGTCGCTGCCGCCGGTGACCCTGAGTTCCCACTCGCGCCGGTCGAGCCGCTGAAAACGATGCGTGGTGCCTTCGTCGGACACCCGATAGAGCCGCCACCACGGCACCTGGGCGATGGTGCCGTCCGGCTCCACGATCGATAGCGACGAATCGTCGGCCTGGACGCGGACGACGAGCGGCCGCTGGTTGGGGCCGGACAAAATTATCGCGGTATTGCTCATTCTTCCCGGTCCGCAACAGCGAATGGCTACTCGTGGTAGCTGCCGGGATTTGCCCGCGTTGACCAGCCGTTGACCAAAATGCGCGAGCTTGGCCGCGCTTAAGGGGACCAGCCATGGCCGCGGAGAAAATCGAGCCTGCGCACGGCGAACTCGGCCGGCGCATCGCCGAGATCCACAGCCGTGCCGACCGCCTGTCGCCGCTCGACATCTACGCGCGCATGGATGCGATTCGCCATTCGGCCGCCGCGAGCGGCCTCGACGCGCTCGAAGGCCTGATGCACCGCTCGGCGCAGCTGGCGCTTCTGCCGGGGCACCGGGTCGCCACCCGATGCTGCCTCGAACACATCGACGAGGCGCTTCACAGCCGCTCGAGCAGCGACCGCACGACGATCCTCGCGGCGCTTGCGCTGAGGCTTCGCTAGAGGCGGAACGAAACTTGGGCCGCTGTGCCCTCGTTAGGGCGCCATGCGCGCTTTCTCGCAGCTTCTCGACGACATCGTCTACACCCGCTCGCGTAACACCAAGCTCAAGCTGATCGGCGATTACCTCAAGGCGACCCCGGACCCCGACCGCGGGATCGCGCTCGCCGCGCTGACCGGTTCGCTCAGCATCCCTGCGGTCAAGGGCGCCGCGATCCGCGCCATCGCCGAGGAACGGGTCGACCCAGTCCTGCTGCACATGAGCCGCGACTATGTAGGCGACATGGCGGAAACGGTCGCCTTGCTGTGGCCGACCGCGGCGGACGGCGAGCCGGAACTCGATGACGGCACCGTCCGCATTTCGGACGCGGCCGAGCGGCTGGCCACCGCCAGCCGGATGGACGCACCGCGGGTACTCGCCGGCATGCTCGACCATCTCGACGCGTCCGGGCGGTTTGCCCTGCTCAAGCTGGCGACGGGCAACCTGCGGATCGGTGTCTCCGCCCGCCTCGCCAAGCAGGCGCTCGCCGACGCCTTCGGCCTCGACGTGGATGCGGTCGAAGAGGTGTGGCACGGGATCGGTTCGCCGTATTCGGAGCTGTTCGCCTGGGGCGAGGGCCGCGGCGCGCAGCCGACGACCAAGGACGTGCCGGTGTTCCGGCCGTTCATGCTCGCCCACGCGCTGGACGACGCGCGAGTCTCGCTCGACGACTATGCAGCCGAGTGGAAATGGGACGGGATCCGCGTGCAGCTGGTCCGGACCGCCGGGCAGACGCGGCTCTACAGCCGCACCGGCGACGATATCTCGGGCAGCTTCCCCGATGTCGCGGCGGCGCTCGACATCGACTGCGTGCTCGACGGCGAGCTACTGGTGCGCGGCAACGAGCAGGGCGCCGACCATCACGGCGGCGCCGCCGCCAGCTTCAATGCGCTTCAGCAAAGGCTTGGCCGAAAGAACGTCAGCTCCAAGATCCAAAGCGAATATCCGGCCTTCGTCCGGCTTTACGATGTGCTGTTCGACGGCGGTGAGGACGTTCGCGCTCTGCCGTGGACCGAGCGGCGCCAGCGGCTGGAGGCGTTCGTGCCGAAGCTTGACCCCGGCGGCTTCGACCTCTCGCAACTGATCGAGGCGGAGAGCTTCGACGCGCTCGAGCAGATCCGCGCCGGCGCCCGCGACGCGGCGATCGAGGGGGTTATGCTCAAGAAGCGCGATAGCGCTTATGTGGGTGGGCGCCGCGCCGGCCTTTGGTACAAATGGAAGCGCGATCCGCTGACCGCCGACTGCGTGCTGATGTACGCCGCCCGCGGCTCCGGCAAACGCTCGAGCTATTACAGCGACTATACCTTCGGCTGCTGGGGCGACGAGGGCGAATTGCTGCCCGTCGGCAAGGCCTATTTCGGCTTCACCGACGAGGAGTTGCGCTGGCTCGACCGGTTCGTGCGGACCAAGACGATGGAGCGGTTCGGACCGGTGCGCGAGGTCGAGAAGAGCCTGGTGCTCGAAGTGGCCTTCGACTCGATCCACTTGAGCAGCCGCCACAAGTCCGGCCTGGCGATGCGCTTCCCGAGGATCAGCCGGATCCGCACCGACAAGCCAGCGCACGAAGCGGACAGGATCGCGACCTTGCGGGCGATGGTGACTTGAACAGTTGAAGCGGCGCGTTACGCTCCGCATGCAGGGGGGCCCATGTACAAATCTCTTCTCACGATCGTCGCGCTGCTCGCGAGCGCGAGCGCTTCCGCGCAGACCTACGCGATCCAGGCGGGCCGGCTGATCGTCGATGCCGCGCAGCCCGCACGCGGCCCTTCGACCGTAATCGTCGAGAACAAGCGGATCGCGCGAGTTCTGGACGGCTTTGTCGCACCTGCCGGCGCGACCGTCGTCGATCAGCGCGGCCGGACGGTCATGCCGGGCCTGATCGACGCCCATGTGCACCTGACCGGCGATCCGGGAACACCGTTCTGGCGGGATGCTATCGACTCCAATGAGCTGGCGGCCATCGTTGGTGTGAAGAACGCGCTGCTTACGGCTCGGTCGGGCTTTACCACGGTGCGCGACCTGGGCGCTCCCGGGAACTCCAGCTTCGCTCTGCGCGACGCCATTCGCGACGGCATCGTGCCGGGGCCGCGCGTGATCGCCTCCGGACGCGCGCTGTCGATCGTTGGCGGCCATGGCGACGTCACTGGCTTCCGGCCGGAGGTCAACGCAGCGCTTGCCCCCGGTGGCACCTGCACCGGTGCCGATCAATGCGCCGAGCGGGTCCGCGAGTGGGCCAAGCGCGGGTCGGACCTGATCAAGATCACCTCCACTGGCGGCGTGCTGAGCCAGCAGAGCCGCGGGCTCGAAGGACATTTCGACCCTGCCGAGATACGCGCGATTACCAGCACTGCGCACCGGCTCGGACTAAAGGTCGCTGCCCATGCCCACGGCGCCCGCGGCATCGAGGATGCGGCGCGAGCCGGCGTCGATTCGATCGATCACGGGACCTTCGCCGACGCCGCCGCACTGCAGGCGGTCAAGGCGAGCGGCGGCTGGTTTGTGCCGACGTTGATGGCCTTCACCGGCGTGCGCGATCGCCTGGGCAAGAACATCTTCACGCCGGTGGTCGAAGCCAAAGGCCGCCAGGCGATGGAAGTGTGGGGCCGGGCACTTGCCGCGGCGCATCGGGCCGGGGTGAAGATCGCTTTTGGCACTGACTCCGGCGTGTTCGAGCACGGCCGCAACGCCGAGGAGGCCGAACTGATGGTCAGGCTCGGCGGAATGACCCCTCGCGAAGTGTTGGTTTCGGCAACGACCGGCGCTGCCGAGCTGCTCGGGATTGCCAGCGAAACCGGCACGCTTGCTGCCGGCAAGTCCGCCGACATGATCGCAGTCGATGGAGACCCGCTCGGCGATGCCACCGCGCTTACCCGCGTCGGCTATGTGATGGCGCAGGGCCGGCCCGTCGCGATGAAATGAAAACGCCCGCCCGGATCGGATCCGGGCGGGCGCTTCACTCTGCCTCCGTGGGCTGGGTGGGTCAGGAGGCAGGTTGCAGGTTCACCGCAGCATATTTACCGCGGCGGTCGACCTCGATTTCAAATTGCAGCCGGTCGCCCTCGTTGAGCGTCGGCATTCCGGCGCGTTCCACCGCCGAGATGTGAACGAACGCATCGGGCTGTCCGTCGTCGCGCTGGATGAAGCCGAAGCCTTTCATCGCGTTGAAGAACTTGACCGTGCCGCTGGCTTTCTCGCCGGTCAGCTGGCGCTGCGGTCCGCCGCGATCGCCGCCGCCGCGATCACCGTCCGAGCCGCCGCCGCCACCGCGCTCGACCGGCATCGGATCGCCTTCGATGCGGATGTTCGTCGCCGAAACCCGGCCGCCGCGATCGACGAGCGTGAATTCGAGCGGTTGTCCGTCGGCGAGGTCGGTCAGGCCGGCCTGCTCGACAGCCGAGATGTGCACGAACACGTCCTCGCCGCCGTCATCGCGAACGATGAAGCCGAAGCCTTTTGCCGGATTGAAGAATTTTACGACGCCTTTGCCTTCGCCGACGACCTGCGGAGGCATTCCTCCGCGGGCACCGCCGCCACCGGAAAAGCCACCACGGTCGCCGCCGCCGAAGCCACCGCCACCGCCGCCACCGGCCCGGTCGCCAAAGCCACCGCCGCCACCGTAGCGAGGCTGGCCGAAGCCACCGCCGCCGCCGCCACCGCTGCGATCGCCGAATCCGCCGCGGTCACCAAAACCGCTACCGCGCTCGCTGGTACTGCTCTCTTCGAAAAACCCGTCGCGCTTGTCTCTTCCGCGACCGCCACGATCGCCTTTGCGCCCTCTGTCGAAACCCATGCCCGTCCAAATTCCCTGTCGTGCCCAATCCACAAACAACCAACGCGCTGGGCAGCACGCGCAACCGGTCCCGGCGCGTCTCGCTCACGCACCATTCACCGCCCTACAGGAAAAAAGCGGGGCGCTCTAGTGATTCCATGGCCTTCCGGCTGCTATGAGCCTCGCGGCGGCAAACAACGGCAACGGGCCACCAGCACAAGGGCCTCCAACAAGGTGAGCGAATGAGCATCCATTTCCACGAGGAGGACCTGCCCGAAGGCTTGGCGTTCCACGGCGATATCGCCGTCGATACCGAGGCGATGGGACTGATGCCGGGCCGCGACCGGCTGTGCCTGGTGCAGCTGTCGGACGGCAAGGGCGACGAGCATCTGGTACGCTTCGGTCCCGACAGCGACTATTCGGCGCCGCGGCTCAAGGCCCTGTTGTCCGACCCGGAACGGCTCAAGCTCTACCATTTCGCGCGCTTCGACGTCGCGATCATGGCCGAATATCTCCAGATCATCGCTGCACCGCTGTATTGCACCCGGACCGCCTCGCGGCTGGTGCGCACCTACACCGACCGCCACGGCCTCAAGGATCTGGTTAAAGAATTGGTTGGCCACGAAATCTCCAAGCAGCAGCAGACCAGCGACTGGGGCGCGACGGACATCAGCGACGCTCAGCGGGAGTATGCGGCGAGCGATGTCCGGTTTCTGCATGCGTTGAAGGCCAAGCTCGACGAGCGGCTGGAGCGCGAGAATCGGGTCGAACTGGCCCAGGGCTGCTTCGACTTCCTCCCCCATCGCGCGCTGCTCGACATTGCCGGGTGGCCCGACCAGGACATCTTTGCGCACGACGGCTGACATGTCGCGAGCCGCCACCCATCAGCGTGCCGACAAGCAGCGCTGGGCAGTGCCCGGAAGCCGCCACGACAAGCTCGTGCGCGTCGCCAAGGTGCTGCTTCCGTCCGCCGTCGGCGTGCTCATCGCGGTCCTAGCCGTGGCGCCGCTGGAACGGGATGGCGACGTCAGCTTCATCCTCGACAAGAACAAGGTCGACAACGCGCCCGAGCGAATGCGGGTCGACGTTGCCCAGTATCGCGGCGAGGACAATCAGGGGCGGCCGTTCACGGTCGTCGCCAGGTCGGCGGTCCAGCAAAGCTCGGATGAGCCGATCGTCCAGATTTCGGGGATGCAGGCGAGACTGGGCCTGAGCGAGGGCCCGGTCGCGATCGTCGCCCGCCAGGCGCGCTACGACATCGACAGGCAGCAGGTCGGCGTGCCCGGCCTGGTGCGGGTCAGCGGCCCCGACGGCTACCGGCTTTCGACCAGCGACGTCACCGTCGATTTGAAGCGGCGCACCGTCACCAGCTCCGGCGGAGTGGAGGGCGAGATGCGGCTCGGCCGGTTCCAGGCGGGGCGGCTGACTGCCGACCTTGGCCGACGGACCGTGACCCTGGACCGGGGCGTTCGCTTGAAAATCGTGCAGGGGGCGGTCAGATGATGGCGATGGCTCGCACCTTCCTCATTGCCGCAACCGCGGCGACCGTCGCTTTTGGAGCGCTCGCTCATGCACAGGAGCCGGTGTCGGCGCTCAGGGGCCATAACAGCAATGCGCCGGTCGATGTCACGTCGGACCGAATAGAAGTGCAGGACCGCGCTGACCGCGCGATCTTCGCCGGCAATGTGCGCGTCCGCCAGGCTGACCTGACGATGGAAGCGCAACGGGTGACCGTCGCTTATTCAACCGGAGGGGGCATCCAGATCAATCGCATCGAAGCGGCGGGCGGCGTCGTCGTGCGAAGCCCGAGCGAGACGGCGCGCGGCCAGTTCGGCATCTATGACACGGATCGCAAGCTGATCACGTTGATCGGCGGAGTGCAGCTGATTCGCGGCGGATCGCAGGTCAATGGCGCTCGGCTGGTGATCGACCTCGACAGCGGCAGGGCGGTGATCGACGGCGGCCCTGCTGGGGTTGGCCAGAGCGGTGGCCGGGTCACCGGGCGTTTCACCGTTCCGCAACGCGGCAACCGCTAGCCATGAACGAGGCCTCGACCCTCGTCCGGCCGGCGCAGGAGGAGGCGCCGATGGCCGGCGTCGGGCTCGAGGTCCGCTCGATCGCCAAGTCTTACGACCGCCGATCGGTGCTTAACGACGTGTCCTTGTCGGTCCGCCGCGGCGAAGTGGTCGGGCTGCTCGGGCCGAACGGCGCCGGGAAAACCACCTGCTTCTACTCCGTCATGGGGCTGGTAAAGCCGGATGCCGGCCGGATCTTCCTCGACAGCGACGACATCACCGAGCTGCCAATGTACCGCCGCGCCGTGCTCGGCCTTGGCTATCTGCCGCAGGAAACCTCCATCTTCCGCGGCCTCAGCGTCGAGCAGAATATCGTCGCAGTGCTCGAAGTTACGGAGCCTAATCGTCAGGCACGGCGCGATCGGCTCGAACAATTGCTCGGCGAGTTCGGCCTCACCGCACTTCGCGATTCGCCGGCGATGGCGCTGTCCGGCGGCGAACGGCGGCGCTGCGAGATCGCCCGCGCGCTGGCCGCCGACCCGTCGATCATGCTGCTCGACGAGCCGTTCGCCGGCATCGACCCAATCTCCATCACTGACATTCGCGAGCTGGTGCGCGAATTGAAGCAGCGCGACATCGGCGTGCTCATAACCGACCATAACGTCCGCGAAACCCTCGACATCGTCGACCGCGCCTGCATCATCTACGATGGCCAGGTGCTGTTCCAGGGCACTCCGGACGCGCTGGTCGCCGACGCCGAGGTCCGGCGCCTGTACCTCGGCGAGAGTTTCGCCCTGTAGCAGGAGGGGTTCCAGTGTCGCTCGGCCCGAGCATCCAGCTCCGCCAATCCCAGCAGCTGGTGATGACCCCGCAGCTGACGCAGGCGATCAAACTCCTGACGCTGAGCAACGCCGAGCTCGAAACGGCGATCGCCGAGGAGGTCGCCAAAAATCCGCTGCTCGAGATGGGCGAGAGCGATGACGAGGGACCGATCGCCGAGGAAGCGGCGAGCACGGAAGCACCTGGGGAACTGGCGGCGGACGACCGGCCGCTGGACTTCGACTTCGACGCGCAGGCGCTGGAGACCGACAGCTTCAGCGACGTGTCGATGTCGTCGAGCGAGGGTGAAGGCTTCGATTTCGACCGTCTCGAGGCGTGCGAGACGTCGCTTTGCGAGCATCTGATGGCGCAATTGCACGGTGCGTCCGGGCCAACGGCGATCCTTGCCGCCGCCATCATCCAGCAGCTTGACGAGAACGGCTATCTGACGACGCCGCTGGCGGACATCGCTGCCGATGCCGGAGCCACGGCCGCGGCAGCGGAGCTGGCGCTAGCGCTGGTTCAGGGTCTCGACCCGCCGGGCGTCGGCGCTCGCAGCCTCGCCGAATGCCTGGCGCTGCAGGCCCG
>JACCSV010000261.1 GCA_013812805.1 Sphingomonas sp.
GTGGGCGCCGCGGCGGTCGGCGCGGGGGACTTCGACCGGCGCTTCCGCGACCTCCATCGGCTGCATTCGGTCCAGCATGTCGTGGAGCATCTGCGTGTTGAAGCCGGTGCCGACCTTGCCGGCGTAGGTGAGCTTGGCGCCGTCCCGCGCCGCTAGCAGCAGCGAGCGGAAGCCGACGCGCTTGTCGCTTTCCGCCCACCCGACGATGACGAATTCCTGGCGGTTGACGCACTTCATCTTGAGCCAGGATTTGGTGCGGCCGCCGCGGTAGGACGCACTCGCTTTCTTGGCGATGATCCCCTCGCCGCCTTCGGCGCAGATGGCGTTGAACAACGCCTCGCCCTTGCCGAGGACATGGTCGCCATAATGCAGCACGGTTGGCGCGTTTTCGAGCAGCGCCGCCAGCCGCTCCTTCCGCTCGAGGTTCGACAAACCGCTGATGTCCTCGCCGCGGTCGACCAGCAGGTCAAAGGCGTAGAAGACCAGGTTCGTGCCCTTGCTGTCCTTGAGCATCGACTGAAGCAGCTGGAAGTCAGGCTTGCCGGTCTTGCCCAGCGCCACCGCCTCGCCGTCGAGCAGGCAGCCGGGCGGCAGGCTTTCCGCCGCCTTGACCAGCGCCCTGAACTTGTCGCTCCAGTCCTTGCCGTTGCGGGTCCAGGCGGTGGCGGCGGCGCTGCCAGTGGCGATCAGCAGCCGGTAGCCGTCATACTTATATTCGAACATCCACTGCGACCCGGCGGGCACCTCGTCGACCAAAGTCGCGAGCTGCGGCGGCCGGAACGGCGGTGGTCCATCGCTCACTTTCTTCTTCCCTCGACCGCCTTTCTGCCCGCCGCGGTTGGATCGCCAGACATCCTCGCCCGAAGCGATCTCGGCCATCGTCCGCCCGGTGGTGACGCTGGTCACGCACTCCTCGACCAGTGCATCGCCATCGTCAGCCTGCGCATATTCGTCGGTGACTTTCTTTAGCATCCAGCTCTCGCGCTTCTCACCAGGGCGGCCTTTCAGGCGGAACATCACCCACTCGCCCTTCATCCGCTCGCCCTCGAGCGTGAAGTGCAAATGGCCTTCCTTGATGGTCTTGCGCGGATCCTTGTCGGGGTGCGGGATCCAGCGACCCTGGTCCCACAGCATCACCGTGCCGCCGCCATATTCGGCCTTGGGGATTGCGCCTTCGAAATCGCCGTAATCGAGCGGGTGGTCCTCGGTCCGCATCGCCAGCCGGTTCTGGCCTGGGTCTACGCTCGGGCCTTTCGGCACTGCCCAGCTCTTGAGCACGCCGTCCATTTCCAGGCGGAAATCGTAGTGGAGATGCGAGGCGTCGTGCTTCTGGACGACGAAGCTGTCGCCCTTGCCCCTGAGCTTGCGGCCCTTGGGCTCCGCGGTCTTCGAGAAATCGCGCTTGGCGTTGTAAGTGTCGATGTCGAGCTTGGCGGCCACCGTCAGACCCCCGTCATTGCGAGCGCAGCGAAGCAATCCAGCTGGATCGCCGCGTCGCTTCGCTCCTCGCGATGACGATCAAGGTCACGCCCGCTTGCGACCGCCCGACGCCGCTTTCTTGGGCGCGGTCGAGCGCGGCCGTGCGGCAGTCCGGGGCGCCGGCTTTGCCTTCTTGGGCTTCCCGTCCTTGCTGCCGGCGTCGTCGCCGAGGCTCTTCTTCAGCGCCGCCATCAGGTCGATGACATTGGAACCGCGCGGCAGCGGGGCGTCGGCGTCGGGGTCCTGGATGACCTTCTCGCCCTTGGCCCGCTGCTTCTCCGCGATCAGCTGCTTCAGCGCATCGACGTAACGGTTGTGGAAATCGGAAGCGTCGAACTTGCCGGTCTTCTTCTCGATGAGCGTCGAGGCCAAATCGAGCAAATCCTGGTCGGGCTTGGTGTCCCCGATTTCCCGGAAATAGCTGTTCGCCTTGTTCACCTCGTCGGCATAGCGGAGCGTCTCCAGCAGCAGCCCGCGGCCGCACGGCTTCAGAGCAACCACATATTCCTGCCCGCGCATCGCCAGCTGACCGACGCCGACCTTCTTCGCTGCCCGAAGCGCATCGCGAAGGACGACGAACGCTTCCTCGGCGAGGTCGTCGGCGGGGACCACATAATAGGGCTTCTCGTAATACATCGCGTCGATTTCGTGGGTGTCGACGAACTGGACGAGGTCGAGCGTCTTCTTGCTCTCCAGCTTCACTTTCTCGATCTCTTCCTGGTCGAGCAGCACGTAATGCCCCTTGGACACCTCATAACCTTTGACGATCTCGTCGAGGTCGATGGGGCCGATGCCGGGGACGACCTTTTCATATTTGATGCGCTTGCCCGACGGCTCGTGCACCTGGTGGAACTGGATCGAGGCGCCGCTCTTGGTCGCCGAGTAAAGCTCGACTGGAATCGACACCAAAGCCAGGCGGATCTGCCCTCGCCAGATCGGTCTCGCGGCCATTGTTCTCGACTCCTCACGTTGCGGAGCCGATTCAATCAACTCGGCGCGGAGTCGTTCCGAGTCGCTGATTTGAGTGAAGCAATCAGTACGCCGACGTCGCGGCCCTCGGCCACCGCCGAGACGATCGCCGAGCCGCTGATGACGCCCGACGCGCCCGCTGCGAGCGCTGCGCGGACATGGGCGGGCGTGGAAATACCGAACCCGAATACCGGCGGCGGTGCTCTCAGCTCCTGCAGAGCGGTGAGCATGGAAGTGTCGAATTCGGCCGCGGCGTGGTTTCCGGTGATTCCGGCGCGGGTGACGCAATAGGTATAGCCCGAGCCGAGCCGAGCGACGGTGCGGAGAGTTTCAGGCGGCGTGTTGGCGGCGGCGATCAGGACCGGGTCGAGACCAACGGCGCGCATCTCCACTGCCCATGGCTCCGCCTCGAAGGCCGGCAAGTCGGCGACCAGCAGGCTGTCGGCGCCGGCGTCGGCGGCGCGGCCGAAAAAGGCTTCTCGGCCGGGGGCCATGACCAGGTTGGAATAGGTTAGGACACCCAATGGGACTTGGGGATGCCGGCGGCGAAAGCTTGCGATCATCTCGAAGCATTCGGCGGTCCGGACGCCGGCGGCCAGTGCGCGCTGGGCCGCGGCCTGGATCACCGGCCCGTCGGCGACCGGATCGGAAAAGGGGATTCCGACCTCGACCATGTCCGCCCCGGCTTCGACGACCGCGTCAAGCAGCTCGGCGCTAGTCTCGGCGTCGGGGTCGCCGAGCATCAGGAAGGCGCCGAATGCGCCCTCCCCTCGGCTCGCAAGATGCTCGAACATACGCGCGTAACGGCTCATGCGGAGGGGCCGAGCAGCTGCTGCGCCTGGGCGACATCCTTGTCGCCGCGGCCTGACAGGCCGACGAGCAGCACCGCGTCGGGCTGCTCTTCCGCCATTTTCAGCGCTTGGGCGAGTGCATGGGCGGATTCGAATGCACAGAGGATGCCCTCGCCCGAGGCAAGCGCCCGGAACGCGGTGAGCGCCTCCTCATCGGTGGCGCCGACATAGTCGGCTCGGCCGCTGTCCTTGAGATGCGCGTGCTCAGGCCCGACCGCCGGATAATCGAGCCCGGCCGACACCGACCAGCTGTCCGCGATCTGCCCGTCCTCGTCCTGCAGCACGTAGGTTTCGGCACCATGGAGAATGCCCGGGCGGCCGCGAAGCAGGGTCGCGCCATGCTCTGCACCGTCGAGTCCCTTGCCGGCCGCTTCGACTCCAATCAGCGCTACGTCATCGTCGATGAAGTCCGAAAACAAGCCGATGGCGTTGGACCCGCCGCCGACGCAGGCGATCACCGCGTCGGGGAGGCCGCCGACTTGTTCGACGATCTGCGCCCGCGCCTCGCGGCCGATGACCCGCTGGAACTGGCGCACCATCAACGGGAAGGGGTGCGGGCCGGCGGCGGTGCCGAGCAAATAATGGGTGTTCGCAAAGCTCGCCGACCAGTCGCGCAACGCCTCGTTGATCGCGTCCTTCAAGCCGCGGCCGCCGCTTTCGACCGGCACAACCTCGGCGCCCATCAGTTGCATCCTGAAGACGTTGAGCTGCTGCCGCTCGGCGTCGTGCGCGCCCATGTAGACGCGGGTTTCGAAACCGAGCAGCGCGCCGACGATGGCCGTGGCGACGCCGTGCTGCCCGGCCCCGGTCTCGGCGATCAGCCGGCGTTTGCCCATGCGCTTGGCGAGCAGACCCTGCGCCAGCACCTGGTTGGTCTTGTGCGCACCGCCGTGGAGCAGGTCCTCGCGTTTGAGATAGATATTGCCCGGCAGGTTGCGGCAGCGGGTGAGCGGCGTTGGCCGCCCCGCATAGTCGACGAGCAGCCCGTGGAGCTCGCTCTTGAACTCCCGGTCGTCCTGCGCGTCGAGGAATGCCGCCTCGAGCTGCTCGAGCGCCGGCATCAATATCTCGGGCACGTACGCCCCGCCGAACCGGCCGAAGCGGCCGTTCA
>JACCSV010000285.1 GCA_013812805.1 Sphingomonas sp.
GGCGCGACATTGTCGAAGGTCAGGCCGTGGCCGGCGTGCGGCTCGATCCCGTTCTTGGCGGCCAAAGCTGCGCAATCTGTAATCCGCTTGAGCTCCTCGGTCCGCTCCTCCCCCTCGAGATTGGCGAAGCGGCCGGTGTGGAACTCGACCACCGGCGCGCCGAGGCGCAAGGCGGCTTCGACCTGCCGTTCGGAGGGTTCGATGAACAGGCTCACCCGGATGTTCGCGGAGGACAGACGGCTGACGTAATAGGCCAGGTGGTTGTGCTGGCCGGCGGCGTCGAGGCCGCCTTCGGTGGTGCGCTCCTCGCGCTTTTCGGGGACGATGCAGGCGGCGCGCGGGCGGTGCGCGAGCGCGATCTCGAGCATCTCCTCGGTCGCCGCCATCTCCAGGTTTAGCGGCAGGTCGATCTGCGCCATCAGCCGGTCGATGTCGTCATCGGTGATGTGCCGCCGGTCTTCGCGCAGGTGGGCGGTGATGCCGTCGGCGCCGGCGGCAGCGGCGATCAGCGCCGCGCGAACCGGGTCCGGATGGTCGCCGCCGCGCGCATTCCGGATGGTCGCGACGTGGTCGATATTGACGCCCAGGCGCAGCCGTTGAGTCACGCCTCGGCGCGGCTCCCGGGCTTCACCGGGGGAAGCGCGGCAAGCTCTGGTGGAAGCGAGTCGGCTTCATAAGCCGGGACATCGATCCTGATCAGCGCCGTGTACGGCACGCCAAGGTCGGCGCTGCCGTTGGAACGATCTACCAGCGAAGCCGCCGCAATGACCTGGCCACCCGCTTGTTCGATTGCGGCGATCGCCTCGCGCGACGACAGGCCGGTGGTGACCACGTCTTCAACCAGCAACACCCGCTGGCCGGGTTCGAGCGAGAAGCCGCGGCGGAATTCGAAACGTCCGTCCGGCCGCTCGACGAACAGCGCCGGCTTGCCGAGGGCCCGGCCCATCTCGTGGCCAATGATCACCCCGCCCATCGCTGGAGAGACCACGACGTCGGCATTGCGGCGGACGTCGGTCGGCAGCTTTTCAGCAAGCGCGCCCGCCACCCGCTCCGCCCGGCGCGGGTCCATCAGCAGCCGGGCGCATTGCAAGTATCGGGGGCTGCGGAGGCCCGAGGAGAGGATGAAATGCCCTTCGAGCAGCGCGTCAGCGGTGCGGAATTCCTGGAGGATCTCGTCGTCGGTCATGCCTGTTCCACACCCGCTCGCAACGAGCGCGCAATAGGCGCGCAACGCCGCTGCTTCAACTCTTGCGCAAGTGAGCCGCAGAGCGGCTTGAGGGCTGCAGAACCCGCGCCTATAAGGCCGCCCAACTCGGGTCCCCTCTTGGGCGAATCTCCCGAAAAACCCACTGTTACCGGGGTAAAGATGAAACGGATTGGATGGGCGATTGCCCTTGCCGCGGCCTTCCTCACACCTGCCGCCGCGCAGGAGCCCGCAAACTCGAGCGCGCAAGGCAGCGCTGCGCAAGGCAATGCAATGGCGGCCGACCCGTCCGGAACTGGTGGACCGGCGCAGGTTGCAAGCGGGGCGGCCGGCAATCCGACCATCGCACAGCCGGTCAGCGAGACCGGCGCCAACACCCTGCCCGCCGCTCCGACCACGGCGCCGTTCACCTATGCGGCGCCGACGCAGGGCGTGGGCGCGCCCGACGGCCGCATGGGCGTACAGGAGCAGGTGACCGAGGTCGGCCGCTATGCCGCAAACTTTCACGATCGCTGGCTACTGCTGCTCTGCGCAGTGATCAGCCTCGTCGTCCTGGCGCTGCTGCTGTACGCGATCGTCCGCTTCCGCCGCGGCGCCAACCCGACGCCGTCGCGCACCTCGCACAATACGCTGGTTGAGGTGCTTTGGACGGTCATCCCCGTGCTGATCCTGGTCGCGATCGCGGTGCCGTCGATCCGGCTGATGAAGCGGCAATATTCACCGCCGCCGGCCGACGTAACAATCAAGGTGATCGGCAACCAGTGGTACTGGACCTATCAATATCCGGACCACGGCGGCTTCGAGGTCGTCTCCAACATGCTCAAGGAGGCCGGCGACCCGACGCTGTCGGCCGGCCAGCGAACTCGGACCGACGCCGACGGCCCGCCGCTGCTTGCCGTCGACGAGCGGCTGGTGGTCCCCGTCGGCCAGGTCGTGAAGTTCCTGGTCACGTCCAACGACGTAATGCACGCATTCGGTGTGCCCGCTTTCTGGACCAAAATCGACGCCAATCCAGGGATGATCAACGAGACCTGGGCGAAGGTTGACCGGCCGGGCGTCTATTTCGGGCACTGCTATGAGCTGTGCGGAGCGCGCCACGCTTACATGCCGATAGCCGTCGAGGCCGTGCCGCCGGCGCAGTTCGCCGCCTGGGTAGCGTCCAAGGGCGGTGCCATGCCGGGCACGAAGCCGGCCGCGGCGCCAGCGCCGACTCCCGCCACTGCTGCAGCGCCGCAGGCCACCGGGACGCCGCCCGCTGCGCAGCCTGCTGCTCCGACCCCCGGCGCCGCCAACCGCGCCACCTCGAATTAAGCTAACTCGAAAGCACCGACCAATGAGCACCACTCCAGCAAACGCTCTGCCACTGGAAGCCGCCCCCGAGGCGCATCCGGCCGAGCATCACGAAGACCACAGGCCCGGCTTCTTCACCCGCTGGTTCATGTCGACGAACCACAAGGACATCGGCACGCTCTATCTGATCTTCGCGATCATCGCCGGGATCATCGGCGGGGCGATCTCGGGCGTCATGCGCGCCGAGCTGATGGAGCCCGGCATCCAGGTGATCAACCAGGGCTGGCCGCTCGGGCCCGGCACCGGCAACTTCGACGAATGGGGGCATCACTGGAACGTGCTGATCACCGCCCACGGCCTGATCATGGTGTTCTTCATGGTGATGCCGGCGATGATCGGCGGGTTCGGCAACTGGTTCGTTCCGCTGATGATCGGGGCGCCGGACATGGCGTTCCCGCGGATGAACAACATCAGCTTCTGGCTGCTCGTCCCCGCCTTCATCCTGCTGTTGGGCTCAGCATTTGTGTCCGGCGGTAGCGGTTACGGCGCCGGCACCGGCTGGACCGTCTATGCGCCGCTTTCGACGTCCGGGTCAGCAGGGCCTGCGGTCGACATGGCGATCTTCTCCCTCCACCTCGCCGGCGCCAGCTCGATCCTCGGGGCGATCAACTTCATCACCACCATCTTCAACATGCGCGCTCCGGGCATGACGCTGCACAAAATGCCGCTGTTCGTGTGGTCGGTGCTGGTCACCGCTTTCCTGCTGCTGCTGGCGCTGCCGGTCCTCGCGGGCGCTATCACCATGCTCCTGACCGACCGCAACTTCGGCACCACCTTCTTCGACGCCTCGGGCGGCGGCGACCCGGTGCTCTACCAGCATCTGTTCTGGTTCTTCGGCCACCCCGAGGTCTACATCATGATCCTGCCCGGCTTCGGGATGGTCAGCCAGGTGGTCTCGACCTTCAGCCGCAAGCCGGTGTTCGGCTATCTCGGCATGGCTTACGCTATGGTCGCGATCGGCGTCGTCGGCTTCGTCGTCTGGGCGCACCACATGTTCACCACCGGAATGAGCCTCGACACCAAGATGTACTTCACCGCCGCGACGATGATCATCGCGGTCCCCACCGGCGTGAAGATTTTCAGCTGGATCGCGACCATGTGGGGCGGCTCGCTGACTTTCGAGACGCCGATGCTGTGGGCGATCGGCTTCATCTTCCTGTTCACCGTCGGCGGCGTCACCGGCGTCGTGCTCGCCAACGGCGGCATCGATACCTACATGCACGACACTTATTACGTCGTTGCGCACTTCCACTACGTGCTGAGCCTCGGCGCGGTGTTCGGTATCTTCGCCGGCTTCTATTACTGGTTCGGCAAGATGTGGGGGAAGATGTACAACGAGTTCCTCGGCAAGGTGCACTTCTTCATGATGTTCATCGGTGTGAACATGGTGTTCTTCCCGCAGCACTTTCTGGGCCTCGACGGAATGCCGCGGCGAATCGCCGACTATCCGCCGGCGTTCGCCGATTGGAACTGGTGGTCGACCGTCGGCTACATGATCACGGCGGCCAGCATGCTTGTGTTCTTCGTCAACATCTTCTGGTCGCTCGCGGCGGGGAAGAAGGCCCCGGCCAATTACTGGGGCCAGGGTGCGACGACGCTCGAATGGACGCTGCCGAGCCCGCCGCCGTTCCACCAGTTCTCGACCCTGCCGAAAATCGACTAGGGCGCTAACCGCATTCAGCGACGCCGCGGATTCACTCCGCGCTGATCGCCGCCGACTATTCTCGTTCAGCCTTGCGGATCTTCACCACCGGCTCCAGCATCTGGCCCCGCATCACGCCTTCGCCCTTGGTCGCCGACACCGGCGAGGCAAGAATCGCCTTCACCACGTCCATGCCTTCGATCACTCGGCCAAAGGCGGCGAAGCTGTCGTCGAAGGACGGGCTGTCAGTGACGAGGATGAAGAAATCCGAGCGGGCGGTGCCGGGGCCCGCGCTTGCCATGGAGACGGTGCCGACGACATGCGTGATGCCGGTCTTGGCCACCGGCTCATGCTCGATCGCCGGGTACAGCTTGCGCGAATCGCTGCTGACCCCGCCCTGAATCAGGCCGCCGCCCTGCGGGTAGTTCATCGCCCGGTAGAAGCCTTCGCCGTTGAGACGGCCGGCCTCGACGTAGCGAAGGAAGTTGGCGGTGGTGATCGGCGCCCGGCCGCGGTCGAGGGCCAGCACGATCCGCCCGGCGTCGGTGTCGAGCGTGACGCGGACGAGATCGTCCCTCGCGGCTTCGGCAACGGGGGGAGCGGCCTGAGGGCTTGCGACAAGCGGGGCGGACAGGATCGCGCATAGAGCGGCGATGACGATTCGGGCTTGCATTCGAACATTCTAGTCCAAGCCACCTGAACCGCCCAACCCTCTTGTCCAGCGGCCTTTTCTAGCTGCCGCCCACACCCTATAGGGCAGCGCGTGACTTCCGTGCCGCTGACCACCGACCAGACGCTTCCCGCCGACTGGCGCGATCTTTTCGCGCTGACCAAGCCGCGGGTGATGAGCCTTGTGGTCTTCACCGGGCTCGCGGGGATGCTGACCGCGCCGGTGATGCCGCCGCTGGTGATCGGTTTTACGGCGATCCTGTGCATCGCGCTCGGCGCGGGCGCAGCCGGAGCCTTGAACCAATGGTATGAGGTCGATCTGGATGCGAAGATGCGCCGCACCGCCGACCGGCCGCTACCCGCCGGCCGCCTCGATCCGCAGTCGGCGCTTCACTTTGGGGTCGGGCTTGCGGTGTTCTCGGTGATCCTGATGGAGCTTGCGACGAACTATCTAGCCGCCGGGCTGCTCGCGGCCTCGATCCTGTTCTACGTGCTGGTCTACACCGTCTGGCTCAAGCGCCGGACCGCGCAGAACATCGTCGTCGGCGGCGCTGCCGGGGCGTTCCCGCCACTGATCGGCTGGGTCGCCGCGACCGGCGAGTTGGCGCTTCTGCCCGTCCTGCTGTTCGCCATCATCTTCCTTTGGACTCCGCCGCATTTCTGGGCGCTGTCGCTGTTCGTTCGCTCCGATTATGCCGCGGCCAAGGTGCCGATGCTGCCGGTGACCGCCGGTTTGCGTACCACCCGGCAACACATCGCCATCTACAGCGTCGTCATGGCCCTGGCGGCCGTGGCGCCGTGGCCGCTCGGCCTCACCGGCTTCATCTACGGCGCCGCTGCGGCGGTTCTGAGCGCCGTCTTCGTCGCGATGAGCATCGACGTTGCCCGCAACCGCGCCACCGAGCCTAGCCAGATGCGGCCTGAGAAGAGGCTGTTCGCTTTCTCGATCGTTTATCTGTTCGCGCTCTTCACCGCGCTCGTCGCCGATCGCTGGTTGCTGCCGTGAGGCCGGAGGACGAACTCATCCGCAAGCGCCAGCTGGACCGCGCCAGGATCATGGCCTGGCTGCTGGGTGCCTTCGTGATTCTGCTGTTCCTGATCACCTTGGCCAAGATCGGAATGGGCAAGTGAGCCCCAAGGGCCGCACCGCGCTGTTTCTCGTGCTGCTGGTGTTCGGCATGACCGGCCTCGCCTTTGCCTCGGTGCCGCTTTACCGCTTGTTCTGCCAGGTCACCGGGATCAACGGCACCACCCAGCGCGCGGATTCGGCGCCAGGCGCGGCCGCCGGGCAGGTGTCGGTGCGTTTCGATGCCAACATCAATTCGGCGCTGCCCTGGCGCTTCAAGCCGGTCGAGGACCGGGTCAGCATCGCGCCCGGCGCGCGTACGCAGGTCATGTACAAGGCGACCAATCTTACCGCGCGAGCGACCACCGGCACCGCGACGTTCAACGTCTCGCCGGCGAGCGCCGGCAAATATTTCAGCAAGATCGAATGCTTCTGCTTTTCGGAGCAGACCCTGAAGGGCGGACAGAGCGTCGACATGCCTGTGATCTTCTTCGTCGACCCCAGGCTTCGCGAGGATCCGGACACCAGGCACATCGACGAGATCACGCTCAGCTACACATTTTATCCAGTAGAAAGTGGCAAGGCGGCCAGCTAGAGCCGCGCCACGAAACGAGGAAAGCCCTGTCGATGGCCGCGACCAAGAATCACGATTACCATCTGGTTGAGCCGGATCCCTGGCCACTGATCGGCGCCTTTTCCGCGCTTGCCCTCACCGGCGGCGCGGTCATGTACTTCCACGACAATAGCTATGGCGTGCCGGTGATGATCGCCGGCTTCGCGCTGATCCTCGTCACCATGTACAATTGGTGGGCCAACACCGTCCGCGAAGCCCATGGCGGCGACCACACGCCGG
>JACCSV010000302.1 GCA_013812805.1 Sphingomonas sp.
TCGTCGGCTCGTTCGTCAAGCTGCTCGGGCTCGACACCTTCAACCTGCTGGTCGGCGAGGGGCCGGGTGACATTACGGGCGGCGCCGAGGGCGCTGTGCTCGGCGCCGCGGTCGGCCTCGCCACCTGGCTTGCAAGCCGCCCCGGCGCCATACAATCGATCCGCCGCGGCGTCGCTTCGGCAGCGCTTGCAGGCGGAGCGGCAGGCCTCGCCATCCAGCTCGCCGGCGGCCGGCTGATGGGCGGCAGCCTGGCCCTGCTCGCCAGCCACTTCCCCGACTCGCGGCTGCGCCTGGACCAGGTTGGCAGCCTGCTCGGCGAGCCCGGTTTCGGCCCCGTCACCCAGGCCGTTACCGGCACCCTCGAGGGCGCCCTGTTCAGTGCCGGCATCGTCGGGGCGATGATGTATGCGGGGCTCGGGCCCCGGAGGCGCCATGACCCAAGCGGAGACCATCCATGACCACCAACCAACTCGACTCTCGCGCTCCTTTGTTCCGAAGCATTCTCCGGATCATCTCGGGCCTGCTGTTCCTGGCGCACGGGACTCAGAAGTTCCTATCCTTTCCGCCGGGCGAATATGCGGGCTCGGGCTGGGCATTCGCTCACCCCGGCGCCTACGCCGGAGTTATCGAACTCGTTGCCGGAGCGCTGATCGCGCTTGGCCTGTTCACCCGCCCGGCCGCATTCCTCGCCTCGGGAACGATGGCGGCGGCTTATTTCATCGGCCACGCGTCGCAAGGGTTCTGGCCGGTCAACACTATGGGCGACGCGGCCATCCTCTATTGCTTCGTATTCCTCTACTTCGTCTTCGCTGGGCCGGGCCCGATCAGCGTCGATGCAGCCCGCGGATCACGGCGACACTAGCCACCTTCGTCGGCCATGCATCCGCCCGCGCTCCGCCCTCGTAACTGCAGCAGTTCGAAGGAGGAGTTCGCAGATGACAGGCCCGGGCCAGTACAATGCTTTAGTCGGTGCCGACGCCGATGAAATGCTGCGTTGCCTGGAACGCTGCGTGCGCGAAGAAGCGCGCGCGGCTGCCGCCGCACCGTCGGTGGAAGCAACCTTGATCCACGTCAGCCTCGCCAGCGCCTACGCCAAGCTTTTCGGCGAGCACGCAATCGACGGTCTGAGTGCAAACTCGTGGGTTCAGGCGCAGCGGGTCTGGTGAGCGGCTAGGGAAACAGCTGATGCTGTCCCCGAAGCCCGAGCGGCGACCCCCTCAGAGCTCAGGCCGCGTGCCGCTTTCGCACGGTCACAGCTCGCTATTGGGATCGAGCTTCAGAGCGGTCGCGCGGTCGGTCTCGGATGCGGTGTTGTCGCCCAAGCTTTCATAAGCTTGCGCCCGGCGCAGATAGACAGCCGCATTGTCGGGGTCCTGGCGGATCGCCATGCCGAACTCTTCGACCGCCCTTAGATCATCGCCCATCAGACGGTACGCTTCGCCTTTGGCGCTGAGCGTAACGGGATCTTTGGGCGCCAGCCTAAGCGAGGAATTAAAGTCGCGAATCGCGCGATCGTACCTGCCAAGCGCAAGGTAGGCGTTGGCGCGGTTGAAATACGCCGCTTCCATTTCCGGGTCGCTGGCAATGGCCTTGCTGAAAGCCGCAATGGCCTCATCATGGTCCTCCTCGCCTTTGTGCAGCAACCCCATCGCATTCAACGCAAATGGTAAATCGGGCTCGATCTTGAGCGCCGCCTCGACGTCGGCCACCGCCTGTGGGCGCCGACCTTCGGCCCGATGAATAAAGCTGCGGCTGACTAGCAGCGCAGCATTCTTCGGATCGAGAGCGATGGCTTTGCCGTAGTCGGTCAGCGCAAGATCGTTCCTGCCCTCGGAGGCGTGGACTGCAGCGCGCCTGCGCCATGCCTCGGCTGAGCTAGGATCGAGGCGGAGCGCGGCGTCGTATGCGGCGACCGCACCCTTATTGTCCCCGGCGTTTTCGAGCGCCCGGCCCTCCATCACGATCAGTGCAGCGTTGCCCGGATCGGATTTCAGGGCTGCCCGATATGCCAGCACTGCCGTTGGCCACCGCTCCAGATTGTAGTTTGCGTCGGCCACTCCGATCAGGGCTTCAGCGTTGTCGCTGCTCTGCGCCAGAGCGGCCGAGTACCTTGCAAGCGCCTCTTCGTGGCGACCCGCGGCCAATAGCGCGGAGCCGAGGGCGTTGAACGTATCCAAATCTTTGGGATCGAGGGCCAACGCGCGCTCGAAATCGGCAATCGCTTTCGGATGATCCTCGCGCTTGGCGAAGATCCAGCCGCGATTGTATAGCGCTGCTGCGAAGGGCCGGGCGGCGATCAGCCGGTCATAGTCCGCAAGCGCCTTTTCGGGTTGCTTCGCCGCGCCGTAGGTGAGCGCGCGGTCAAACAGCGCCCGCTCGTTAGGTCCCACGACCAAAAGCGTGTCGAGCAGGGATATTGCCTGGTCGTACTGTCCGCCCCGCCGCTGCATTCGGGCAAGGCCGATAATCGATTCTGCGTCCGCTGGATCCTGGGCAATTGCCAGGCGATACGCCGCGGCGGCGTCGGACCACCGTTGCAGCGCCTCCAGAGCCTCGGCGCGCACCCGCTGTCCGCCGGCGAGTGCGGGATTGGCGCGCAGCGCATCTTCGCTTTTCCGCAAGGCTGCCTCGGCCTCCGCCGCGCGGGGATCCTGCTGCGCGACGCTTGCGGCGCTGGCGGCCGCCGCTGTTCCTGCCCAGGGAAGAACAGCGATTGCAAATGCGGTTAGTACTGACTGCGTCATCGGCTTGCCTGTCATTCACTCGCTACCTTCACCACCGGCCGACGGTGGGCCGGCGACCAATTCGTCTACCGCTCCAGGGACGGCAATGCCGACGATAGGCTTTGCCGACAGCCATTTCGCGGCCGCCGCCTTGACGTCCTCAAGGGTCACCGATTTCATGATCGACTCATATTGCATCAACTCCTCGGTAATTTCCGGCCGTCGTGCCGAGCCGCTCATCGCGGCTGCCCACCAGCTATGTTTCTCACGGCGCGCGGCAAAGTTGCTGAGGAGCGGCTGCCGCACCGCCTCGACTTGTTCGGAAGTTATGCGGCCCGATACGAGCGTCGCCGCGAGAGCCTTGGCCTCCGAAACAAGCCGTTCGACGTCGCCCGGCTGGCTTGCGAAATCAGCTGCGAGAAAGCCCTGATCGGCGTGGTCCGGCATGTGCGTAAGCACCTTTGGCGAATAGGTCTTTCCAAGCTCCGCCCGAATCCGGTTACGAAATGCATCGTCGAATATCGCAGCCAGCAACTGCAGCGAATATTCTTCGCGTCGGCGCTCGGGTGAAGCGATGTACAGGGGCCACATCAGTCTCGCCGCCGCTCGGTCCGGCTCGCCATGGTGACGTGCGCGAATGACCGGAAGCGGGTGGTTCGGAAAGCGGAGAAAACGGACGTCCGCCCGGCGATTGTCCGCGTAACGCCGAACCGGCAGCGCTCCGAATGTCCCGCCTACCAGGCGAACAGCAGTTGCCTCGTCGGTGTCGCCGGCGATCGTCACTTCGATCGCCTCGCTCGTGATCGGCCCTTTAAGCACCCGCGCGAAGTCGGCGCTCTTGAGCTTAACCAGCTGCTCACGGCTCGGCAGCAGCTGCGGATTCCCGGGATCGATGGCGGCCGTCATCGCCTCGCTCAGCGCGATTTCCGGGTCCGTGGCCATGTTTCGAAGAACGAGGTCGACGCTGTCGGGAATGCGGACGTCCGCATCGCCGCGAAACCCAGGATCGCTGATGTACGCGGCGAAGACTTTCAGCATTGAAGGCAAGTTCTCGCTGATGCTCGATTGCGAGAATTCGAACGCCTCGTTGCCAATTCCGAAGTCGAAGTCCCAGCTGACGTTGCGCAAGCTGCGTTCGATATCCGCTGCCGACATGCGGCCCAGCCCACCGGCAGCGAACATGGCCGAGCCGAACATCGCCGCGG
>JACCSV010000011.1 GCA_013812805.1 Sphingomonas sp.
CAGAAGGAGTTGTTCCACAACGAAGCGTTGCAGATGCTCGACACGATCGTCGCCGCGGCGGTCGAAAGCGCGCTGCTCAACGAGCCGCCGGCGACACCGGTACCTGGGCAGTGCTTCATCGTCGGCACCGCCCCGACGGGGATCTGGGCGGGCCATGCGGCGAGCCTGGCATCGTTCAGCCAGGCCGGCTGGCGGTTCATCGAACCTGCCGACGGGCTCCAGGCGTGGCTAAAGTCCACGTCCACGTGGGCGGCTTATCGCGCCGGAGCGTGGGAGCTTGGCACATTGCGCGCAACGCGGCTGATGATCGATGGGGTCAACGTCGTCGGTGCACGTGGACCGGCAGTGCCGGACCCGGCCGGAGGAACGACCGTGGATGGAGAGGCGCGCTCGGCGATTGCCGCCATACTGACCGCAATGCGCACTCATGGGTTGATCGCAACAGAATAATCTGTTTCTATACAGTATCTTCTGCGAGAATCGCTGGCCGGTAGAGGCTTTTTGGCAACAGGGCGTGCAATTCCCCTGCTTGCGCCGACACCGCCGCTCTAATAATGTGTTCACGCAGTTCTACTACCGAACGCGTTTAAAAGGGGATTATCTATGCGCAAGCTGGCCATCGCGGTGGCGCTCGCATCAACTGTGCTGGCGACGCCGGCAGTTGCTCGCGACGGTTCAATGTACGCCGGCATCGAAGGCGGTTTCATGATTCTCACTGACATGAGGTTCGACTTTGATGACAGCGAATTTGCTCTCGATGATGCATTAGTCCTGGAATACAAGCGCGGCATCGATGCCGACGTGCTGGCGGGCTTTGACACCGGTTTGTTCCGGGTTGAAGGCGAGCTCGGCTACAAGCGGGCGAGGCTCGACGACGTTCGCGTGAGCACCGTCCTTGGCGGCGGTGAAGACGACTTCGACGCCAACGGACGCACTCGCGCACTTTCAGCGATGCTGAACGGCCTCCTCGACTTCGGTGACGAGGCAGGGGGCGGCTCGGTCGGCGGCGGCGTTGGTCTCGCGCAGGTTCGCCTCCGGGCCGACGTCGACGGTGGTGATGCGGACTTCGACGGCGGCTTCAGCGAGAGCGATCGGGCGTTGGCTTGGCAGTTGATTGGCCAGCTTCGCTACGCAGTCAGCCCATCGATGGATGTCGGCGTGAAGTACCGCTATTTCCAGACCCGCAAGCTCAACTTCTCCGACGATAGTGCCGACCTCACCGGTAAGTGGAAGTCGCACAGCTTGCTGGCGAGCCTGATCTTCAACTTCGGCGCTGCTCCGCCGCCACCGCCTCCGCCTCCGCCTCCGCCTCCGCCGCCTCCTCCGCCGCCGCCTCCGGCGACGCAGACGTGCCCGGACGGTTCGGTGATCTTGGCGACGGACATCTGCCCAGCGCCGCCGCCGCCGCCGCCGCCGCCGCCGCCGATGCCTGAGCGCGGTTAAGCAACGGTCGAAGCTCTCGCTTCGGCAGACAATGAAAAAGACCGGTCTGAGGGATTCCTCGGGCCGGTTTTTTTGAGCCCGCGCGCCGGGGAATGCGGGGGCAGGCAGCATCGATTGCAACCGGCGCTGAACCCTCTCCGGTTTGCTTCGTTTGACTTTCGAACAGTCACGGAGGAGCAGATGCAGCGCCGCATCGCAGCATTGGCACTGGTTTTATTAGCAGCCCCGATCGCAGGATGCGCGACCGGGTCGGATCCGCCTTATGCGCGGCAATTCGCGCTGGTTGGAGCGGGCGGCCAGTCGCTCGGCACCGTCAGCGCGTGGGAAACGGCAGGAGCGCTCAGCCTGCGAGTGCAAGCGACGGGACTTGCCCACGGGCTGCATGGTATTCATGTCCATGGCGTCGGGCGTTGCGATGCCCCCCAGTTCACGACTGCCGGGGATCACTGGAACCCGACCGTGCGCGAGCATGGGCTCAATAGCCCGAAGGGTCCGCACGCCGGCGATCTCCCCAACATCAGCGTCGCCGCCAACGGCGTCGTCAATGAAACGCTTGTTCTCTCGGGCGCAAGCCTCGCCAGCATCGCCGATGCCGACGGATCGGCGCTGGTGATTCACGCGGCCGCGGATGACCATGTGACCAACCCCAGCGGCAACAGCGGATCGCGCATCGCCTGCGCAATCCTGTCCGGATGACCCGGAGGAAAGTGCAAATTTAGCATTTGCTTTATCGCGCCTTCTTACCCCTCGCTGATACGCAGAAGGGCTACTAAGTGCGCCGATTGCTTGGCTGGATCGAGAATTACTCGCGATGGGGTCACGCTGCGCGGTAGCGCGCGCCTTGGCGACGGCCGCGAAGTCGTTTTGAGTGCTTTTACGGGGTCGTCCTTCGGGGCGGCCCCGCTTGCATTGGGCGAGTGAACGGGTCTCCGCCCGGCGCGTTGATTGGTCGAGGAGAAAAGAAAGATGACATCGACCAAGCACGACAAGGGCGGGGATCGGGCGGCGGATCGGCCGTTCCCCGATGACCTCGAGCGCAACCCCAGCATCGGCAAGTCCAAGGGCGCATTCGCCACCGGCGAGGATCCGGAAACGATCGAGGGCGAGAACACTGTCGACGGCGACGTGCAGAACGACTCGGGCCTGGGTGGCGGCGTTAATCCCAACCAGCTCGGCCGCGAGAACGAATAGCGGCGGCTGGTGGCGAAGCGGCGCAAGCTGGGCAAGCGGCTGCGCAAGGGCGCACGGCGGGTGCTCGGCAGCGCGATGGTGCAGAAGCTGTTGCAGGACTTGCTCCGGGCGGCAGCAATCGCCGGCGCGTTGAAGTTTCGCGACAGCGCCGCCGGCACGCGCGCTGCGGCGGCCGCGAAGAAGAAAGCGAAGCGCTTGGCCGACGAGGTCAAGGGCCTGCGCGCGGGCAACAGCGACGGCAAGAAGAAGAAGCGCGAAGACTGAGCTGCGGCCGTTCACGCCGCACGCGGCGCTACATCGAGTTCAGGTGCAGGATGTTGCCGTCGGGGTCCTTAAGCCATACCAGGCGCGCGCCCCCGGCCACGTGGACGTTACCTTCGAGGCGACCGACGTCGGGATAATGCTCGAACTCCACCCCCTTCGCCTCGAGCGCGGCGACGATCGAGTCGAGCTCGTCCCCGACGCCCCACACCACCGCGTTGGCGCGGTTGGTGCCGGCGAATTCCGACGGGTAGACGACCAGCCTGGTCGCGCCGGTGCGATAGACGAGGGGCATGCCGTCGGCAGCTCCCTCGCCGTCGAGATCCAGCCCGAGCGTGTCGGAGTAAAAGGCGCGGGCGCGGGCGATGTCGGTGACGGCGACGATGGCGGCGGAGTCGTGATTTTTGAGCATAGCCGCGGATGGTAGGCGCGACACGCGCGCTGGGGAAGGCGATGCGCGGGTTGCTACGCAGCCGCGTAAAACTATGATTTCGCCTCCGGCACGGTTTTGTTATTATGCCGAAAATAGGGGGGGCGGTATGCTGAAACGTTCGGCCGCAGTGCTTTCGACGTTGGCCGTCCCTATGTTGTTGAGCTGCGACAGCTATGGGCCGCGGCCCATCGGCACCGACTAAATTCCAGGTAGGTATTACAAGTTTGCCCTTGAACCGGGCCGGGTCTGGACCGAGCGGATTAACATCGGGCCGTCGCGCTCGGGCTACATTATCCGCGGCGACTATCGGTTGGTTCGCTCGGGTTCGGGTATTGTCACGCCCGGCACTGGCGGCGCATGCCTTATCGCCGATCTGAACGTGATCGGGCTTCCCGGCGTACGCGGCGGGGTGTGCAGTAGCGACAAACAATGCACCGATGCGCTGCAGCGGCAACGTGCCGGCGGATCGCCCTACGCTGAGTGGTTCAGCTATTGCGTTTCGGGACGCTGCTGGACCCGGCCGGGCGGCAGGGCGCAATATTGCCGGATTTCGGGGACCGAGTTGCCTTTGGGCCGGCACCTCGTTTCGGGACCGCTCTACGGCGGGCGGTCGCTCAACTGGCGGGTGCACACCTGCCTGAATGGCCGTTGGAACCCGGCCACGCCGGGGCAGGACAAGCCGCCGTGCGCGCAACGTCCCTACGATCCGGCCGTGCATGGCCAGCGCCAAAGGCGCGACGGGACGCCGCGTACGCTGTAAGCGGGGAAACCTGGCCCGCCACCAGGGGAGCGGCGGTAGCGAAGTCTTAGGCGTGGCCGTTTAGTTTGCGGTCATGCCGCCGGAAATCCTCGCCCTGATCGACGAGCCGCTGTCGCTGATCGCGGTGCTGTTTGTCGGCGCGCTGTTCGGCATGGCTGTTGAGCAGATCGTCAGCAAGCAGAAGCGCGCGGCGTGGAAGCGGCGGAACGCCCCTCGACTTCGCTCGGGACGAACGGGGAAGGCCGGCGGTCCCTGGGCGCCGAAGCACGACGCGCCACCGACCAAGGTGCCGGACGCGGCGGACCAGTTGCGGACGGTGATGCGGGCCGAGTTCAAGCCGCAGCTCTTGCTCAACAAGAGCGAAGCGCGGCTGTTTCGGGCGACGGATAAATTGGTGAACGAGCTTGCGCCGCCTGGCTGGCAGGTGATGGCGCAGGTCAGTCTCGGCGAAATCCTGCGGTGCGACGACGCGGACGCGTACCGCTGCATCAACTCCAAGCGCGTCGACCTGCTGATCGTCGATGACGAAAGCCGGCCGATGGGCGCGGTCGAGTATCAGGGCGGCGGGCACTTCAAAGGCACCCACGCCACCGCCGCCCGCGACGCGGTCAAAAAGGAAGCCCTGCGGCGGGCGGGGATCGGCTATGACGAGGTCAAAGCAGGCGAGCACATGCTTGCCGACGTCAGGCGGATCGTAGAGCGGCTAGTGCGCGGCGCACGCCCGTCGCTCAATTAGTATCGTACCCCGAAAAAAGCCCGCCCGGCTTCAATCCTTGAGGTCGGCGGAGACTTTGCCGCCATTCTCCTCCAGCTTGCGCATCACCGCTTTGTGCAGCCAGATGTTCATCTCCGCGCTGCCGTCCTTGTCGCCGGTATAGCCAAGCTCGGTCGCGAGCTCCTTGCGGTTGTCGAGGCTCGAATCGAGGTCGAGCAATTTCATCAGATCGACGATCGAGCTCTTGTAGTTGAGCTTCTCGCCTTTCTCGGTCGCGGCCTGGGCGAGGATCGCGTCGACATCGACGTCGGCGGGCTGGGCGGGAGTCATCTGCGGCATTGCCTGTCCCTGGCCGGGGGGCTGGGCTTGTCCCTGACCGGGACGCTGAGCCTGCGCCTGACCCTGCGCCTGCGGAGCCGGCTGCGCCTTCGCCTTGCGCCCGAAAATCGCGTCCTTGATCTTGCCGAAAATGCTCATCTTCGCTCCTCCCAATGCTGTTCAAGGATCAATGAATGAAGCGGAGGATCATTGCGGTGGGTGGGGATAGGCTATGTCGAGGTGGTCGGTGGCGAGATGAGCGCGGCGGAGTTGCGGCAGGTGGTGGAGAGGTTGATCTCTCAAGTAAAAGCGGCGCTTTGGCCGAGAACGTCGGCGGCCGTGCCGATGTGCTTGAACGACATTGATCCTGCTTACGCGCAGCGGAACGGCTCGTGAATATAGTTCAGATCTTTGGAGCGTTCCTCACGGCACATACGTACACGTCGCCACGCGTCTGAGCGGCACGAATTTTGTAATCCAGAAGTTCGACCAGCGTCAGTCGCCCTTCCAACACATGCGAGAGGTCCTCTCCATCAACCAAGATCGTTTTGATCATCTTGCCGTGAACAATGGCTTTGATGCCGTCATGGGAGAAGGCGTTCACCGAAACGAACAAACCTCGCCCGTGCATTTTGCCATCTACCTTGTGAGCGAACTGATAGAGTTGTGCCGTACTGGTTGCCGCATCCTGCCACTTAGCCTCGACTATGTAATTCTCACCTTCGAACTTGAACGTCCCATCAATCTGCTCTCCGGTCAGATTGAAAGGGTCGCCCATATTTATCGACTGGCGATTGAAGAGTTCTTGGAGGAATTTCTCGAACAGTTTGCCGCGCGCCTGCACCGTCATGCCTGTACCGAACATCTTATGAAAAGCTGTCGTAAGGGCCGAGAGATCGCCCGCCCGGGTCTGCTTTACCGATGAAGCAGTCGCCGTTTTCCGTCTGGCATCCGTCGTCGCATTGCGCTTCGAAACAGCGTCGCGCAAACGCTGAATGCAAGCTTCTGCTTCGGCGCGATCAAGTTTTTGCACGGTCTCGAACCAGTACGGGTCGAAATACGTCCAATTTACAAGGCGATCGATCATTGTCTGGAACACGGCGTAACCGCGGTCGGCACGAGCTGAGAGCTTTGAGAACGCCTCTACGACTATGGTATGTCTGGTGCCGCCCTCTCGATTGAGATAGCGTTCAGGCAACTCATAGCCGACGCTCTGAAAGAACTCGGCGATCTTCTTCTTGGGCCAGAAGAGCGCGAGCATGCAGTCGTGCAATAGTTCTTTGATATCTAGCGGGATTTCAGGGGCCGTCGCCATGCAACTGATGATACTCCGTGGCATTTCCGGCAGCAAGCGCAGACAGTTTAGCGATCATCCACGTCAGACAAGCGGATTGTGGTAATTCAGGTGTCGAGGCTCCGAGACGTGTGTTTTATGGATTGCTCGAAAGGTTTCTGGTGTTTCAAGAGTGCTTAGTTCGCCAACGCGCGCAAGGGAGCAATATAATGCTACAGAACGTGCCTGGCAGTTCACGGACTTCTCTGGGTTAAACTCTATGTCGGTGAACGCATCATACAATCGTACCTCGGCAGCTAAGTCCTCGTTCTTTATGAGCGCATTGATGTAAAGCCAGTCGTAAAACGCCGTCGGGGGCTCAAGGGGCCAATCGACTCCAAAGAATGAAAAGGCAACGAGAGCACCGGAGTCTCGAAGTCGCGTATCGCGCTTCGCCTCTCTCGGCGACATATCGAAGAGGTCACGGAAGGGGCCCCCGCGCGCAAAGACCTTGCTGCCCTGAAATGCTGCCTCCACTGTCAACGCTCGTCCGCGTTGCGTAGTAAACTTGAGGTTGAAGGAGCTTAGGCGGACGCCCAGCTCGTCTGGAGATTTCGACGAGACCTCCAAGGGGTGGGAGACGCCGAGTACGTGGCGCGCCATCGTATGCAGCGCCTCAACCGAGCGCTGCTTTTGCTTCAATGACATTCCAGGAAACCACTCGAACTCGACGAACTGATCCGAAACAAGATTTCGGCTGTCGCCGGTCGGCAGGAATATTGGCCGGCGAGCCACTACTTTCCTTTGCCCCATGTCCGATAGAAATTTCGATCGCCGAACAAGCCACGCCGGTCGCTCACGTAGCGCGTCAAGCCCACGCCATTGAACTGCTGCGCCGCAGCAGGGGTCTGGAACACGATCCCATCAAGGTGGGCTCGTTCGATCAGTCCTCGAACAAGAACCTCTGCTTGCACGTCCGTCGGGTCAGCGGGTTTCAGGTATTGGTCGGCCCTGGCCTCAAGCCCATCGATTTCGTCGAACATCGCTTGGAAGGCGGCGGCTCCCTTCAACTGCTCGTCGGCTAAGGCCGTAACGCGGTTGTCGGCCGCGTTGTGACGACAAAAGAGGACGCGGCCCTCGACCAAGAGCGCTGGCTTCAACAGGAGCACGGCCCAGTCCACATCCGGGTTCTCCATCATGTAGGCGTAGAACATGCGAGAGTTCGGAAAGGTAATCGAGAGGCAGTTGTATTGTTCACGACCATCGAGGCGTAGGGGATCGTTAGTCTGACCCTGCGGCGCTATGTCAGCGATCATCGCGCGGGGCACCAAGCCGTGCTTCAGGATCGAGGTAACGTTGGCCAACCTCGTGAAATGGACCAGTCTGGTGATCCCTCGCTCGGCAATTATTTCTTCGATCATGTTATAGGCCCGCTGGACATACCGAGCGTGTCGAGCGTAGCGCGTTCTAACAACGGAGGCGAGATGGATGCGGCGTACCGCCTATTTCGCCGCGATCAGGTCCGGCTGCGTGGCTTCCGCACCCCTCGACTTCGCTCGGGACGAACGGCGAGGTTTCGCCGCCTGGGCCCCGGCCTGCGCCGGGGAACGGGTGGAGCGCTCCAGCAACGGCCGCAGATATTGCCCCGTGAACGACTTCGCCTCCGCCGCCACCACTTCCGGCGTCCCCGCCACCACAACCTCCCCGCCATTCACGCCGCCCCCCGGCCCCAAATCGATCACCCAATCCGCGGTCTTGATCACGTCGAGGTTATGCTCGATCACCACCACCGTATTGCCTTGCTCGACCAAACGGTGGAGCACCTCCAGCAGCTTGCGCACGTCCTCGAAATGCAGGCCGGTGGTGGGCTCGTCGAGGATGTAGAGCGTCTTGCCGGTCGACCGCCGCGACAGTTCCTTGGACAGCTTCACCCGCTGCGCCTCGCCGCCCGACAGCGTCGTCGCCTGCTGGCCGACCTTGATGTAGCTCAGGCCCACTTCCTGCAGCATCCGCATCTTGTCGCGGATGCCGGGGACCGCCTTGAAGAATTCGGCGGCGTCCTAGACCGTCATGTCGAGCACGTCGGCGATGCTTCGGCCCTTGAACTTCACCTCCAGAGTCTCGCCGTTGTAGCGGTGGCCGTGGCAGACGTCGCAGGTGACGTAGACGTCGGGCAGGAAGTGCATCTCGATCTTGAGCAGTCCGTCGCCCTTGCACGCTTCGCAGCGGCCGCCCTTGACGTTGAAGCTGAAGCGGCCGGGCTTGTAGCCGCGCGCCTGGCTTTCGGGGAGGCCGGCGAACCAGTCGCGGATCTGGGTGAAGGCGCCGG
>JACCSV010000014.1 GCA_013812805.1 Sphingomonas sp.
CTCAGACAGTTCCTCGAAAGTGACGGTTTGGGTCCATGGAATACGCCAAAGTTCAAAACCGCGTTCGTCCATTGTAAAGCTGTCGTCGTCGACGTTCCAGGCCCACAGGGCTATGCCGGCTGCCTCATTCGCCATTCTGAGATGTTCCGCCTGCCACGCGTGGGGAGATGGGCGATTGTTGTGATCAGCCATGGAAGAAAAAGCACCAGGGATTGATAAGAATCGGGCGATAACAGGATTATACGCCGGGTGCCAAATCGCGCCAAGGTAAGATCCGGCCCGCGCGGCGAGGTCCGCTATTAGGTTCGACCTGCAGAGGGCGGAATGACCGATATGGGCGCAAAGCGGACATTGGCCGGGCCACCGAGCTCCGCCGAGAGCCGGCTTGCTTTCAGCTCCTGATGGGTGCGATCAGCTGGCATGCTTTTGACACCAGAGATGTTGTCGCGCGGCCTCTCGCAGTTCACTGACAACAGTGGCGATGCCAGGCGCGGGACTCTTTCTGAGTTCATCGAGATGCCGCACGTCTACCCCGCCGGCCGACTTGACCCCGATAGTGAAGGGCTGCCGCTTCTCACCGACGACGGCGCGCTACAGGCACGGATCGCCGGCCCTCTCGGTTTAAGACGCCCAAGACCTATCTGGTGCAGGTCGAGGGCGAGCCCGACGAAGCAACTCTGGCAGAGCTGCGTCACGGTGCGCAATTGAGGGATGGGTTGACCCTGCCGGCCGAAGTAGAGCGCATCGTCCCTCCTGACCTGTGGCCAAGGGACCTCTCCGTTCGCTTCCGCAAAAGCGTTCCAGATTGCTGGTTGGCGTTGACCATCGAGGAAGGCCGAAATCGGCAGGTGCGGCGCATGACCGCAGCCCTGGGTTATCCGACAATCAAACTGGTCCGCTGGAAAATCGCGGATTGGACAGTTGCGGGGCTCCAGCCAGGCGAGTGGCGGCACGGGGCATTGCCGAAAGCTTCTGGCTGAAAGGTGATGTCCGCTTTCCACCCAAAGCGAACACTAGGCTGAGGCCCACACCCGCTTAATCCGAGAGACTACCCCAACTGTCCTTCCGAACGGGAGATGTACGTTGTGGGGATGAAAAGCTCTGTACGATTTCGCCCGGGAGGGGCTTTCCTGTATCGACAGCCGAGCGCTTATTCGCCCCCGCCAACCGGGAAGCCGCGCTTCTTGAGAAGCGCGTTGACGTCCGGATCGCGGCCGCGGAACTGGCGGTATGCTTCAGCGCGGTCGGTCTCGTTGCCGGTCGATAGCAGGTACCGCGCAAACCGCTCCGCAGTTGGTTTGTCCCAGACACTGCCGGCCTCCTCGAAAGCAGCCCAGGTGTCGGCGTCCATCGTTTCCGACCAAAGGTAGGAATAATAGCCAGCCGAGTAAGCATCGGACGAGAACAGGTGGTTGAACTGCGGCAGTCGGTGCCGGAGCACGATTTCCTTCGGCATGCCGATCTGGGCCAGCGCTTGCTTCTCGAAAGCGTCAGGGTCGACGACACCGTCCGGGTCGGTGTGCAGCATCATGTCGACAATCGCGGACGACAGATATTCGACCGTTGCAAACCCTTGGTTGAAGGTCTGCGCCTTCTGAATTTTCTCGACCAGCACCTTCGGCATCGGCTGGCCGGTCTCATGATGCTTCGCGAAGCGGTTGAGTACCTCGGGGGTCAGCAGCCAATTCTCGTTCACCTGGCTTGGATATTCGACGAAGTCGCGCTGCGACCCGCCAAGGCTCGGATAGTGGACTTCGGACATGAAGTAGTGGATAGCGTGGCCGAACTCGTGGAACAGCGTCTCCGCGTCGTCGAGGCTGATGAGCACCGGCTCGCCCGGCCCCGGCTTGACGAAATTGTTGTTGTTTGAGCCCAGTACGATCTCGTCGCCGAGCAGACCGGCGCGGCTGCGATAGGTGGTCGCCCACGCGCCTGAACGCTTGCCCTCGCGCGCAAAATCGTCGCGGTAAAAGACGCCGATTTGCTCGCCCGTGCCGCGCTTCGTCACCGAATAAACGCGGACATCTGGATGCCAGACGGCAACCGTGCCGGTGATTTCTTTGAAGTCGAGCCCGTACAGCTCGCCCGCCGCCCAATACGACCCCTCGATAATGTTATCGAGCGCGAAGTAGGGTTTGATCTCTTCCTGACTGAGGTCGTAGCGCTGCTTGCGCACCTTCTCCTGGTAATAGCGATAGTCCCATGGCTCGATGGTTCGCACGCCGTCCTCGCTGGCGATCGTCCGCTGGTCAGCGACTTCTTCCTGAACCCTCCCGACGGCCGCCGGCCAAACCCGGTTCATCAGCTGCATCGCGCGCGCTGGTGTCTTGGCCATCGTGTCCTGCATCCGCCAGTGCGCGTGGCTCGGAAATCCTAGTAATTTAGCGCGGTCGGCGCGCAGCTTCACGATCTTTGCGATAAGTTCGTTGGTATCGTTTGCGCCGCCAGTGTCGCCACGGTTGACGAACGCGCGCCACACGCGCTCGCGAAGGTCGCGGTTGTCGGCGAAGGTCAGGATCGGATCGACTGCCGACCGCGTATTCTTGATCGCATATACGTCGGCCGGCATGCTGCGCGCCTTCCCGGCTGACTTCATTGCCGCCTTCACGTCCGCAGGGACTCCCCGCAACTCTTTCTCGTTGGCGGCGAGATAGGTGCTCTCGTCGGCCAAAACGCGCTCCGAGAAGGTCGCGAACAGCTCGGCAAGTTGCTTGTTCATCTCGGTCAGCTGCTGCTTTTGCTGCTGGTCGAGGTTGGCGCCGCGGCGCACATAGCTTTCGTACAGCCGCGTCAGCAGCCGGTCCTGCTTGGCGTCGAGGTCGAGCGTCGCCTTGCTGTCGTGGAGTGCCTTGATCCG
>JACCSV010000017.1 GCA_013812805.1 Sphingomonas sp.
CTCGCGGCCGGCGAACACGACACAGGCCTGGTTCCAATAGGTGACCGCGCCCTCGGCGTCGGTGGTGTAGACCGGAACCGGAAGCTGATCGAGCACAGCCTTCCAGTCGTCGTCGCCGCCAAGCGCATGAATCGCGGCGTCGAGATAGTCTTGTGGTTGAGCAGCGGTTGCGAGCATCGGCCCCGGCGTATCGACTATGATTTAGGTTAACCAGCTCAACTCCCGCGGGCACCCGACGTTCCGGGCAAACTGCGGGGAATCCAGAAAAAACTAGTTGTGTCGGGAAGGCAACAGTTCAGCGCTAGACGGGCCCTCTACAAAGCGATTTCGGCGCGGTGCTCATCCTGATGCTGTTTGCCGGGATCGCGGCCCAAGAGCCTGATCGCCGCCGCCTTGAGCGTGGACCCCGCGTCGCCCTCCCAGACATCGGCGCTGCCCGCATCGAAGCGAAGAAGCGCGAGGTTGGGGTCATCCTTGCCCTCCTTGTACCAGGCGGCGATCATTGGATTCCACAGCCGCTCAATCACTTCGCGGTCGTTGCTCAAGGCGAGCTTGCCGTGGATCGAGGCGAAGAACGTGTGCCCCTTGCTGGCGAACGTCGAGACTGCGCGGTCGCTCCGCTGCAGGCCTTTGACCAACTCTTCGGAGTGCGCTGCGAAGAAATAGATGGTGCCGTTATCGATCTGGGCGGTCATCGGCCGGGTCAAAGCGTCGTCCACGCCCTGCAGCCCGAGCATCACGAACGGCGAGCTTTTCAGCTCCTCCCAGAATTTCCCCTCGAGCCTGTGCTGAGTGTCGGCCATTCGCGTCTCCCTTCGGTTCCCAGTCGCAACGGGCCTTGATGGTGCCGGTTCCGCACCTGGCCCAACGGCCGTAGCCACTACCGCAGCCGCTTTACTCGCAACCGCCCGTCGTCGCCGGTCTTGACCTCGAAATTGGGGATTGCCCGGATCAGGTCGGACAGGCGGGTATAGCCGTAATTGCGGGTCGCGAAGCTCGATACCGCCTTGGCCCGCTGGCCGATCTCGGAAAGCGTCGTGTAGCCTTCCTCGTCGCGCTCCGAAGCCTTGTAGGCGGAGCCGAGAAGCTCGAGCAGGCTTGGGTCGACCGGCCGCCCGGGAGTTTCGGCAGGAGCGCCGCCGTTCGCCTGCTGCTCGTTCTTGGCGAGCGCGGCGACATCGAAGAAGCGAGTGCAGGCCTGGCTGAAGCCGAGCGGGGTCTTGGCGCCGCCGAAGCCGTAGACCGGAAGGCCGTCCTCGCGGATGCGCTGCGCGAGCGGCAGGAAGTCGCTGTCGCTGGACATGATTCCAAAACCGTCGATGCCGCCGCGGTACAGCAGGTCCATGGCATCGATCGTCATCCGCATATCGGTGGCGCTCTTGCCCTTGACGATATCGAACTGCTGCATCGGCACGATCGAGTGAAGCCCGGTCAGACTGCCCCAGCCCTTGAGCGCCGGCTTGGCCCAATTCCCATAGGCGCGGCGGATGTTGATCGTCCCAAGTTCGCCAAGGACCAGCAGCACTTGGTCGAGATGGTCGGGCGAAGCATTGTCGGCATCGATCAGCAGCGCGATGTTGGCGTCACTGCGGGTAATTTTGTCACTCATGGCTCAAATAGTCTCGCTACGGCGTTTCTTACTCGATCGATGCGGGAACGAAACGCCTTCTCGCGCACTGATCATTTATGGGAATCCGGGGAACTTGGAGATAGTAACATGAAGCGTCTTGCAATCACCGCCGCCGTCGCAGCCAGCATTGGCCTGACCGGTTGTGCGACCAACCCGTACGGTAGCCCGTACGCCAACAACGGCTATTACAACAACGGCTATAACAACCCGCAGCAGCAGCAACAGGCAGGTCGCGCGGCGACCGGCGCCGCGTTGGGCGCAGCCGGCGGTGCCATTGCCGGAGCGATCATCCCGGGCGTCCGCACCAGCACCGGCGCGATCGCCGGCGCGATTTTGGGCGGCGTGCTCGGTGCAAGGGTCGGCAACCAGCAATATTACCGGGATACGCGTGGCTATTGCTATTACGTCGACCAGTACGGCCAGCCGCGCTACAACTATCAGGTTCGCTGCTAGTCAAACTTAGCGGACGGGGCGGAAGTGATCTTCCGCCTCGTCCAGCAAATAGAGCTTTCCTTCGGCGATCGAGAAATGGCCGCCGTGGAGCTCCAGGCGCCCGTCGCGCTCGCGCTCGTCAATCCACGGAAATGTCCGTAGGTTGGCGAGCGATATTTTGACCGACTCCAGCTCCATCTCCAGCACCGCTTCGGCCGTCGCTTCCGAATGCCGCTCGCGGATCGTATCGCGCGCCCGGTGCAGCAGCCGCACCCAATCGGCAATGAAATGGCCATCGCCCGGTTCGGCACCGTCGAACTGCCCGGTGAGCGCCGCCGCGCAGCCCCCGCACGAACCGTGGCCCAGGACCAATATCTCCTCGACCTCGAGTTGGGTAACGGCGAACTCCAGCGCCGCGGAAACGCCGTGCAGCCCGCGCGTGGTCTCGTACGGCGGAGCAAGGTTGGCGACGTTGCGGACGACGAACATTTCGCCCGGGCTGGCGTCGAAGATCTCGGCGGGATCGACGCGGCTGTCGGAGCAGGCGATCACCATCACCTTGGGGCTCTGGCCGTCGGCAAGCTCCGTCCAGCGCTGGCGCTCGAGCGGCCAGCGGTTTTCGCGAAAACGGCGGTAACCGTCGATCAGTCCGGCAAGGCGTGGCACGGGCAGCGCGCTAAACGGCGGGGGCGGGGGTGGCAAGCCGTGCCCGCCGTCGCTATCTGGCGGGCATGAGCGAGCTAGCCTTAGCGCCCAAGCGGACCCGCAAGCCGGACTGGATCCGGGTCAAGGCGCCGACCAGCGCCGGCTATGCCGACACTCGCCGGCTGATGCGCGAACTCAACCTCGCTACCGTCTGCGAGGAAGCGGCCTGCCCCAACATCGGCGAGTGCTGGACCAAGAAGCATGCGACGGTGATGATCCTGGGCGACACCTGCACCCGCGCCTGCGCCTTCTGCAACGTCAAGACGGGCATGCCGCGGGCCGTCGATCCACTGGAGCCGGAGCATGTCGCGACCGCCGCGGCCGAGCTTGGCCTCGAGCATATCGTCGTCACTTCGGTCGATCGTGACGACCTGCCCGACGGCGGCGCTTTCCAGTTCGTCAAGGTGATCGAGGCGCTTCGCCGGCGCACCCCGGCGACCACCATCGAAATTCTCACTCCCGATTTCCGCAACAAGCACGAAAGCGCGGTCGATGCGATCGTCGCTGCGGGGCCGGACGTCTACAATCACAACCTGGAGACGGTGCCGAGGCTGTACCCGACGATCCGCCCCGGAGCGCGTTATTATGCGTCGCTGCGGCTGCTGGAGAGCGTCAAACGTCGGGCGCCGCATATCTTCACCA
>JACCSV010000095.1 GCA_013812805.1 Sphingomonas sp.
GCGCTATTGAGAGATAATTGTCATAGTCGCCGACGCCGAGCTCGCGGGCGGTGTCGGCGACCTTTTCAATACCGGTTTGCGAAGCGGCGCGGATGGTCATCAGGTTGCGCGACTGCTCGACGCCCCAACGCATCGTCTTCGGGCCTGACGAACGCCGGTCGAAATTGACGAAACATTTGTTGCCAAGCCCCGCCCCCTGCCAGACACAGAATGGTGCATCGACCAGGATCGAGGCCGGGGTCATCCCGTTCTCGAGCGCGGTCTCGTAGACGATCGGCTTGAACGCCGAGCCGGGCTGGCGCAGCGCCTGGGTCGCGCGGTTGTAGCTCGAGCCGATCACGTCGAACCCGCCCTGCATTGCCAGCACCCGGCCGGTGCGGACTTCCTCGGCCAGCATCCCGCCCGAGATTTCCGGGATCGAACGCAGCGCGTAGCTGCCGCCGCCATTGTCCTTGACGACGATGATCATGCCGGGGCGCAGGTTGCTGAACGCCGAGCCGCCCCCGCCGCGCTTGGGCTGCGAGGCAGCGCTGGACGGGAGGCTTGCGGTCGAGCCGTCGGCAAAGCCGATCGTCGCGCTACCGCCGGATTTTGCGAGCACCACCGCCTTGCGCCAGTCGGGAAAGCCGGTGCCGACCGGGGTCCGGTCGAGCAGCCCGGCCCAGTCGCCGTCGGTCTCCAGGCTGAGCCCCAGGTCGCGCCAGCCGCGCCCGCCGTCGAATTTCGCGAGCGCCTCGCGAAGGGCTTCGGCGGCGGCGACCTGCATCGTCGGGACCACCGAGGTCCGCACCCACAGCCCGCCCGCGTAGACGCTGTTAGGCCCCTTGTCGGCGGTTTCGCCGAACCGGCGCAGCAGTTCGCGCCGAACCTCCTCCATGAAATAGCCGCCCATGTCGCGGAACTTCTCGCCGCCGCCGTAGCGGATCGTGCCGAGCGGAGCCGCGGCGGCGGCGGCGCGCTGGCCGGCGTCGATGTGGCCGTTGCTCTCCATCTCGCGAAGCACGTAGTTGCGCCGCTCGAGCGCGCGCTCGGTCGCCCGGTCGGGGTCATAATTGGCGGGGGCCTTGGGGAGCACCGCAAGGTAAGCAGCTTCGGGAATCGTGAGATCCCCGACGTCCTTGTCGAAGTACGCGCGGCTCGCCGCTTGCACCCCATAGGCATTGCGGCCGAGGAAGCTGGAATTGAGGTAGAGTTCGAGGATCTGCTCCTTATCCAGCGTCGATTCGAGCCGGAACGCGAGGATCATCTCCCGGATCTTGCGGCTGACCGCATACTCATTGTCCTGGAGCAGATATTTGGCGACCTGTTGGGTAATCGTCGACCCGCCCGGCACCCGCCCGCCCCCGGCGCTCAGCGTGTAGTTGAACACCGCCTTCACCACGCCAGGGTAATCGAGCCCGCCGTGGCTAAAAAAGGTCTTGTCCTCGGCCGACAAAAAGGCGCTGATCACCACCGGCGGATATTCGTCATAGGTCAGGTTGACGCGCCGCTCGCGAGCAAAGGTCTGGACCGGGTCGCCGTCGTAGCTCCTGACCTTGCTGGGTAGCGGCGGCTCATAAGCGAGCAGGGTCTGGGCCGAAGGCAGGCCGCTGGCGAAATAGAGCCACATGCTAGCGCCGGCCACGAACAGCAGGGCGGCGGCGATCGCTCCGAACCGCACCCAGCGGCGGGCGAACAACGGATCCACCAAGCGATGCACCCGGGCGTTGAACGCGACCAGGTTGGGCATCGGGATCTTGCGGGGCGACAGGCGTTCGAACTTCACGGCGCCTGTCGTCTAGCGCCTTCGGTGGAGCGCTGGAAGCGCTAACCGATCAACGGCCTGCCCTGGCCGACGCGTCTGCTTCGATCGCCCGTGCGAGCGCGGCGACGATCCGCGAGCGATGCTGGTGCGACCGCAACGCCACCTCGTCGTCGACATTGCTGATATAGCCGGCCTCGAACAGCACCGCCGGCACGCCGGCACCTCGAAGCACATGGAAATCGGCGAAGCGGTGCGGATCGGGCCTGAGCGGCACCCGGCCTTGCGCATTGCGAACCAGCCGCTCGGCGAACTGCGCGGAAGCCGTCATCTGGCTGCGCAGCGCCAGATCGGAAAGGATTGCACGGACCGAGCCGTCGGCGCCCTGGTCGAGGTCGCTGCCGGCGTTGATCGTCTCGGCAAGCCGCGCCGCCTCGGCGTCCGAAGCGACCTCCGACAGCGAATAGACGCTGGCGCCGCGCGCCAGTGGGTTTGGAGCGCTATCCATGTGGAGGGAGACGTAGAGGCTGGCGCCGAGCCGCCGGGCAAGTAGCGAGCGCTGCGCGAGCGTCAGATAGCTGTCGTCGGAACGGGTCAACGCGACCCGGACCCGGCCGTTGTCCGCCAGCCGGTCGCGAAGCTCGCGGGCGAGCTGCAACGTCAGCTGCTTCTCGACGATCTCGCCCGAGACCGACGGAGCGCCAGGATCGCTGCCGCCATGGCCCGCGTCGATCAGGACGATCGGCCGCCCCGGCAGTCGCGCCTTGGTCACCGCCACCGCCGGGATCGCCGCCGCAAGCGCAACCGTGGCACTGTTCTTCAGGCCGGAATCATCCCCCGGGGCCGAAGCAGCAACGCCGCCCAGCACGACCAGCGCGGCGAGTGCAAGCACGGCGCCGCCCCCGACAAGAATGCGGGAAGCGTACGCTTGGCTCGTGATGGACCCCCTGGCGACCATGGCCCCGTTTATCACGCGGATAGGGTTAACGACCACTTATCAGTTTCAGAGGGCGAGGAGCGCCATATCATCGTAGCATCTCGAGGTTAGGCTGCGATTTTCCGGGGAATCGCATGCGCCTGTTGTGCACAATCGCTGGCCATCGAAGATCGGCAAAGCGGGCTCGGCGCGATTTCACGGCCGCGCAATGGCGCAGCATCTGCCTATTCTGCGGCGAGCCGATGGTTCGGCTCGACTCGCGCGAATGGCGTCTAGTTTCAGAGGTAGACGCGGACGAAGAAGAAACCACCTGATCCAGTTTCTTCCACTGCTGTTATTTAGCTTTCGTTCAGGTTGCGGATGCGGCGGGGCGATGCTACCCGCTTGGCATCCTTCGGCAGCAATGCCGCAGGGGACGCGCCGCGGCCGGTCCGGCTGGCGGCCTTTTACAGGTTGACGCTGCATGACGCCAGATCACGCCTTCCGCCAGCTCCAGACAGAGCAGCGGTGCGGATCGCCCGCCGACAGACTCGGCATGGCGCGCGCAGCAGAGGCAAATTCCACCGCATTCGCCAGTCACAGCGGCCCACAACCGTTTGTCCTGGCACCATCAACCGCGCGCCCGCCGTCGAGAAAGCCGGCCCGGCGCGCCCGGAGAATTTTCAATGTCCATGCGCATGCTGATCGATGCGCGTCACCGGGAAGAGACCCGGGTCGCGGTCGTCAAAGGGAACCGGATCGAAGAATTTGATTTCGAATCCGCCGAGCACAAGCAGCTCAAAGGTAATATCTATCTAGCCAAGGTCACGCGCGTTGAACCGTCGCTGCAGGCGGCGTTCATCGACTATGGCGGCAACCGCCACGGCTTCCTCGCTTTCAGCGAAATCCACCCGGATTATTACCAGATCCCCAAGGCCGACCGCGACGCGCTGCTTCGCGAGGAGGCCGAGCAAGCGGCCGAGGAGGAGAAGCTTCGCTACGCCGAGGCCGACCGCCGCGAGGCGGCCGGAGAGCCGGAGGATGAGCGCGATTATGTCGAAGAGCCGGCCCTGGAAACCGAGAATGGCGACTCTGGGGGCGAACTCGACGATGAATCGATCGAAGCGGGCACCGGGTCCGACCGCTCGCCGGTCGACGAATCCGCCGCCGACGAGCTTCGCCAGAAGCGCCAGAATTTGCGCCGCCGCTACAAGATCCAGGACGTCATCCAGCGCCGCCAGGTGCTGCTCGTCCAGGTGGTCAAGGAAGAGCGCGGCAACAAGGGCGCGGCACTGACCACCTATCTCAGCCTGGCCGGCCGCTATTGCGTGCTGATGCCCAACACGTCGCACGGCGGCGGAATCAGCCGCAAGATCTCCAACGGCGCCGACCGAAAGCGGTTGAAGTCGATCATGGGCGACCTCAACCTGCCCTCGACGATGGGGCTGATCGTTCGCACCGCCGGCCTGTCGCGCACCAAGACCGAGATCAAGCGCGACTTCGATTATCTTGCGCGGCTGTGGGACGAGATTCGCGAAAAGACGCTCGGAAGCAGCGCTCCAGCGCTGATTTACCGCGACAGCGACCTCATCAAGCGGGCGATCCGCGACCTCTACAACCGCGAAATCGACGAGGTGATCGTCGAGGGCGACGAGGGCTACAAGGC
>JACCSV010000099.1 GCA_013812805.1 Sphingomonas sp.
CCCGGAACGCCCGCCAGCCGCTGGAGCTTGACTTGCCCGAGCGGCAGGTGGTGCTCGACGAGAAGGGCCGGATCACCTCGGTGGCGCCGCGCGAGCGGCTCGACGCTCACCGGCTGGTCGAGGATTATATGATCGCCGCCAACGTCGCCGCCGCCCGAGCGCTGGAGGCGAAAAAGGCGCCGGTGATGTACCGGGTGCACGAACCGCCGAGCCGCGAGAAACTCGTGGCGCTCAAGGATTATCTCTCCACCTTCGACATGGAGTTCGCGCTCGGTCAGGTGATCAAGCCCGGGACGTTCAACCGAGTCATCGAGCGGGTCGGGGACAGCGACGGGCGCGCGGAGATCATGGAGCAATTGCTGCGCACGCAGATGCAGGCGCGTTACGGCCCCGAGCGGCTCGGACACTTCGGCCTCTCGCTTGCCACCTACGCGCATTTCACCTCGCCGATCCGCCGCTATGCCGATTTGCTGGTCCATCGCGCGCTGGTGCGTTTCCACAAGCTTGGCGATGGCGGCCTTCCGGCCGGCGAGGAGGAACGGTTCGAGGAAATCGGCGAGCATATCTCGATGCTCGAGCGGCGAGCGATGCAGGCCGAGCGCGAGACGGTCGATCGCTATGTCGCCGCTTTCCTCGCCGACAAGGTCGGTCAGATCGTCGACTGCCGCATAACCGGCGTGCAGCCCTTCGGCTTCTTCGCGACGGTGGTGGAACTCGGCGGCGACGGGCTGGTGCCGGTGTCGACGCTGGGCACCGAATATTTCCGTTACGACGAGGCTTCGCAACAGCTGGTCGGCGAGCAGAGCGGGGAGACCTACCGGCTCGGGCAGAAGCTCAAGCTGCGCATCGCCGAAGCGAATCCGGTATCGGCGGGACTTCGCTTCGAGCTTCCGGAAGGTTCGTACGGCGGCAGGCCCGAACGCCCCCGCGGCGACCGTCAGCGGCCCGCTCAGGGCCGCGGCCGGCCGGCAAATATCAGGCACCAGGGCAAGCGCCCCCGCCGCTGAGCAACCTTCCGCTCGCGTCATGCATTACGAAGCCATGGCCATATACAACGTCGCCGTCGTCGTCGGCAGCATCCGCGAGAGTTCGCTCAACCGCAAGATCGCCCGCGCCATGTGCGCGGCAACGCCCGACAGCCTCGCTTGCAGGATCGTCGAAATCGGCGACCTGCCGCTCTACGACCCCGACCTCGATGAAAATCCGCCCGCGCCCTGGACCCGCTTCCGCGACGAGATCGCCTCGAGCCAGGGGGTGCTGTTCGTCACTCCCGAATATAATCGGTCGATCCCCGGCCCGCTGAAGAACGCGCTAGACGTCGGCTCACGTCCGTACGGGCAGAGCCTGTGGGCGAAGAAGCCGGCGGCGGTGGCCACCGCCTCGCCTGGCGTCGTCGGCGGGTTCGGCGCCAACCACCATCTACGCCAGTGCGCGGTGTTTCTCGACATGCCGATGATGCAGCAGCCGGAAGCCTATTTCGGCGGCGTCTCCGACGACAAGTTCGCCGCCGACGGCACCATCTCCGACCAAGGGCTGCGCAACGTCGTGGGATCGTTCGGCCAGGCGTTCGCGGGCTGGGTCGACCTGATCCACAAGGGGCGGAACCTGCTCGCCTGCGACCCGTCCGGAAGCGACGGCGAGCGTCCGGCAGTCCCGCTTGCAACCTAGGTAACGCTCAGGCGCTCGGCGAACTGCGGCCGGTCCCAGCTGCGATCCGTGATGATTTCCGCCAGCACCTCGGCCGCCCGAACCACCTCCACGAAGCTGGTGTAGAGCGGCGCGAAGCCGAAGCGGGTTAGGTCGGGCGCTCGGAAATCGCCGATCACGCCGCGGGCGATCAGCGCCCGCATCACCGCATAGCCGTTGGCGTGGGCGAAGCTGACGTGGCTGCCGCGGGCGTCGGCGTCGCGCGGGCTCGCCAACTGCACCTCGTCGCCGCAGCGCGCTTCGACCTCGTCGATGAAGAGTTGTGAGAGCGCTGCCGACTTCGCCTCCAGATCGGTCATCGACACGCCTTCGAACGTGTCGAGCCCGGCTTCGAGCGCGGCCAGCGCGAGGATGGACGGCGTCCCGGTGAGAAAGCGGACGATGCCGGCGCCCGGCCTGTACTCGGAGTCGAAGGCGAACGGCTCGGCGTGGCCCATCCAGCCCTGCAGCGGCGGTTGGAGCTCGGCTTGAAGCCGCTCAGCGACGAACAGGAAGGCCGGAGCGCCGGGTCCGCCGTTCAGATATTTGTAGCAGCAGCCGACGGCTAGGTCGCATCCGGTGCCGTCGAGGGCGAGCTCGAGCGCTCCGGCGCTGTGGGAGAGGTCCCAAACGGTCAGCGCTCCGGCGGCGTGCGCGGAGAGGTTGATCGCGGCGATGTCGTTGCGGGCGCCGCTTCGGTAGTCGACGTGGCTAAGGGTCACCACTGCCACCTCGTCGCTCACCGCGGCCGCAAGCTCAGCAGCGGCGACCGCTCGAAGCTCAAGCCCCAGCATCTCGGCCAACCCTTGCGCGACATAGGTGTCGGTGGGGAAGTTGCGGGCGTCGGTGAGGATGACCCGGCGGTCCGGGCGGGCGCGGACCGCCGCGCCGAGCAGTTTGAACAGGCACACCGAGGTGGAATCGGCAATCAGCAGTTCGTTCGGCTGTGCACCGACAATCGGCGCCAGCTTGGCGGCTACTCGCTTGGGCACATCAATCCAGCCGTGCTTGGTCCAGCCGGAGATGAGGTCGTTGCCCCACTGGTCCTCGACCGTGGCGCGCAACCGCTCAGCGGTCGCGACCGGTAGCGCTCCGAGCGAATTGCCGTCGAGGTAGACGGTGCCTGCCGGGAGCCGGAAGCGCTTCCTGGCGAAAGCGAGCGAGTCAGCTCGGTCGAGCGACACCGCGTCTGCTACCGTCATCAGGCTCACGCTAGATCGACAACCTTTTTTCCAGCTTCATCCGGAAGCTCTGCGGATCGTAAACGCGAAACAGCGTCAGCGGACCAGCAACCACGATCATTGCGACATCGCCTGCCGGCGTAAGCCAGACATTCTGCACCCCGGAGAGGTTTTCCGACACCCACACTTGCTGCGTTCGATCGAAGCGACCCAGCAGGACGTCATATCGTCGGGGCTCGTTATCCTTTGCAGCAGCCCTTGCGACCACCGCCCCGTACAGGAACTTGGATGGCGGCATGTCGGAAGTACTCACGTTCATCTCGGGTGATTCGTTGCTGGTGCCGGGTTCGATCCAGCGAACGATTTGACGTCGGTTGTCGGGCAGCACCCGGCGGCTCTCTCCCGTAGCCGAGTCGATAATCAACCTGTTCCGGATATCGTCGCTTGAGTAGGAATAGGAACCACCGCCGCTCTCGCTGCCGAGCATGACCGGGACTGTGACGAGGGTCGTCCCCTCAACGGTAGTGATCTCGCCCAGCCTTACTCTTGCGCCGCTCTCGTCTTTGGCTACTTCTCGCGGCGTTCCGTCGTCGAATTCGCCGACGCCGCAGGCACCCACCGAAATGGCAACGAGCAGAACTAGAGCTAAGCTCCACTGGTTCATCTTACTCCCCGTTAGCTGCGATTGGTAAGCGAATATGTCTCGACAGTTCGTTGTTAAAGCTTCGGCAGGGTCACGCCCTTTTGCCCCATATATTTGCCGGCACGGTCGGCGTAGGTCACTTCGCACGGCTCGTTGCCTTTGAGGAACAGGAACTGGCACGCGCCTTCGTTGGCGTAGACCTTGGCCGGAAGCGGGGTGGTGTTGGAGAATTCCAGCGTCACATGCCCTTCCCAGCCCGGCTCCAGCGGGGTGACGTTGACGATAATCCCGCAGCGGGCATAGGTCGATTTGCCGAGGCAGATGACCAGCACGTCGCGCGGCACCCGGAAATATTCGACAGTCCGCGCCAAGGCGAAGCTGTTGGGCGGGATGATGCAGACGTCGAGCTTGCGGTCGACGAAGCTGTTGGCGGCGAAATCCTTGGGGTCGACGATGGCGCTGTCGACATTGGTGAAGATCTTGAATTCGTCGGAAACGCGCGCGTCATAGCCATAGGAGGAAAGGCCGTAGCTGATGCAGCCGTCGCGCCGCTGGGCCTCGACGAACGGCTCGATCATCGCGTGCTTCTGAGCCTGCTCGCGAATCCAGCGGTCGGACAATATGGCCATGGCTTTGCCTAACGGCGGCTTCCGCTGCCTTCAATTTGGCGGGGATTATTTCTGTGGATGAGGGATGCTGCTGAAAACTGCGGGATTCACACGCTATCCACAGGCGTGCTATGTTTGTTCTCGTTGGCGCGGGAGCCGATCCGCGTAGGACAGGCACATGGCTGAAATCGTTCGCATTGCTAATCCGGCGCAAGCCGCCGGACCATCGACCCTCCCCCAGAACATCGAGGCGGAGGCGGCGCTGCTTGGCGCCATGATGATCGACAACCGGCTGGTCGAGGACGTCGGCCTCAAGCTCAAGTCGCACCATTTCGCCGAGCCGCTGCACGGCCGGATCTACGATTCGATCCTGCGGCTGACCGACAAGAACATGGTCGCCAACCCGGTCACGCTGCGGCCGATGTTCGAGGCCGACGAGGGGATGAAGGAAGTCGGCGGTGCCGCTTACCTCGCCCAGCTGACCGGCTCGGGCGCGGCGATCATCGGCGCCCGCGACTTCGCCCAGCAGATTTACGATCTGGCGTTGCTTCGGGCGCTGATCGGGGTCGGCCGCGACCTCGTCGAAAGCGCGCTCGACACCAGCGAGGAAGTCGCCCCGCTGGAGCAGATCGAAAAAGCGGAGACCGAGCTTTACAAGGTCGCCGAGGAAGGGGGCGTCGAGGGCAAGGCCAAGTCGTTCGCGGAGGCCAGCCGGCTGGCGCTCGAGATGGCGGAGCGCGCGCTCAACAGCGGCGGTCACCTGTCAGGGCTGACGACTGGGCTCGAGGCATTGAACTCGAAGGTCGGCGGCCTGCACAAGTCGGACCTGATCATCATCGCCGGTCGTCCCGGAATGGGGAAGAGCGCGCTGGCAACGAATATCGGCGTTGCCGCGGCGAAGCGGTTCATCCGGGAAATCGAGGATCAGATCGAACCCGGCAAGGGCGCCGGCGCTGGGGTGGCCCTGTTCAGCCTCGAAATGTCCGCCGATCAGCTCGCCACCCGCATTCTGGCGGAGCAGTCGGGCATTACCTCGGAAAATCTGCGCACCGGGCGGATCTCGCGAGATGACTTTCGTCACCTTGCCCGCGCGGCGGCCGAGCTCGAGACGCTGCCGCTGTACATCGACGACACGCCCGGCCTCACCATCGCCGCGCTTCGGGCACGAGCGCGCCGCCTCAAGCGCCAGAAGGGCATCGGCATGGTCATCGTCGATTATCTGCAGCTGCTACAGGGGACCGGTAGGAACGGCGGCGAAAACCGGGTCCAGGAAATCTCCGAGATCAGCCGCGGGCTGAAACAGCTCGCCAAGGAGCTCAACCTGCCCGTGATCGGGCTATCCCAGCTGAGCCGGGCGGTCGAGCAACGCGAGGACAAAAGGCCGCAACTGTCCGACTTGCGGGAATCCGGCTCGATCGAGCAGGACGCCGACATCGTCCTCTTCATCTATCGCGAGGATTACTATCTGAAAGGTGTCGAGGTGGAGATGCCGACGCCGGCGGAGGCTGAGACCAACCTCGACAAGACGGCGAAGTATAACGACTGGAAGGCCAAGTTCGACCAGGCTGCCGGTAAAGCCGAACTCATCGTCGCCAAGCAGCGCCACGGCTCCACCGGCATCGTCCGAGTCCGCTTCGACGGCCGCATCACCAAGTTCAGCGATTCCGTCGACGAGGGGTATCTGCCGGAGGCGCGCGCCTAGTTTGCCATTGCCGGGCGATGAAATAAGGGGGCGGCAGCGCTTTCCTACCGCACCGGAGCTAGCCGAATGGCCGACCAATACGACCTCATCGTCCTGGGCTCCGGGCCCGGCGGCTATGTTGCCGCGATCCGCGCCGCGCAGCTGGGGCTGAAGACCGCGATCGTCGAGCGGGAGAAGCTGGGCGGCATCTGCCTGAATTGGGGGTGCATTCCGACCAAGGCCCTGCTTCGCTCGGCCGAAGTGTTCCACCAGATCAAGAATGCGCAGGCTTACGGACTTTCCGCGGGTGCGGCGGGCTTCGACCTCGCCAAGGTGGTCGAGCGCAGCCGCGGCGTCGCCGGCCAGCTCAATCGCGGCGTCACCGGGCTGATGAAGAAGCACCAGATCGCCGTGCACATGGGCGAGGGCAAGCTCGCCGGCAAAGGCAGGCTGACGGTGACGTCCGAGGGGAAGGCGACCGAGCTTGCGGCCAGGCACATCGTCATCGCCACCGGCGCCCGCGCCCGCGAGCTGCCGTTCGCCCAGTCAGACGGCAAGCGCATCTGGACCTATCGCCACGCGATGACTCCGCCGGAGATGCCGACCGAGCTTTTGGTCATCGGCTCGGGCGCGATCGGGATCGAGTTCGCGAGCTTTTACGCCGACCTCGGCGCCAAGGTGACGGTGGTCGAGATGCTCGACCGGGTGGTGCCGGTCGAGGATGCCGAGGTCAGCGACTTCCTCGCGAAGCAATTGAGGAAGCAGGGCATGACCCTGCTCACCGGCGCTGGCGTCGAGAGTTTGACTGCGGACGCGAACGGCGTTGCAGCGAAGATCAAATCCGCCGACGGCAAGACCGCCGAGCATCGCTTCAGCCACGCGATCGTGGCGGTCGGGATTGTTCCGAACACCGAGGACATCGGGCTCGAAGCGATTGGGGTGAAGACGACCAAGGGCCACATCGACACCGACGAGCATTGCCGCACCGGCGTGCCGGGCCTGTGGGCGATCGGCGACGTTACCGCGCCGCCGTGGCTTGCGCACAAGGCGAGCCATGAAGGTGTCACCGCCGCCGAGGCCATCGCCAAAGAGCTCGGCAACAAGGACGCTCACCCGCACGCGACTGACCCGAGGAACATCCCCGGCTGCACCTACTGCCGGCCGCAGATCGCCAGCGTCGGGTTCACCGAAGCCGCCGCAAAGGAAGCCGGCTATGAGGTGAAGGTCGGCAAATTCCCGTTCATCGGCAACGGCAAGGCGATCGCGCTTGGCGAGGCGGAAGGCTTCATCAAGACCGTATTCGACGCCAAGACCGGCGAATTGCTCGGCGCGCACATGATCGGCGCCGAGGTCACCGAGCTGATCCACGGCTATACGCTGGGCAAGACGGCGGAGTTGGTCGAGCAGGATTTCTTCGCCACCGTCTATCCGCACCCGACCTTGTCGGAGATGCTCCACGAGAGCTCGCTGATGGCGTTCGGGCGAGTCATCCACTTCTGACCGGAACGGGAGCAGACGCTTTCGGTTGTCACCTCGAGCACGAGTGAAGGAGTTCATCGGTATGCGTTCACTGGCAGCCGCCGCACTGGCGCTTGCACTGGCGGCTTGCGGTGGCGGCGACGGCGGCGAGCTCGCCGCTGGCAACAGCCAGCTCAGCCAGGCGCAGATCGATGCCGCGCTCGGGCCGGCGGACCAGTCAATGGTCCAGGATGGATTGGCCGACGAAAACATGCAGAACGGCGTTGACCCGACCGCCGACCAACCAGCGACGGCGGAGGATGAGAACGAGCAATGAAGCGCGGCTATTGCGAGAATATCGACAAAGCGACGGTCGAGAATGAGGATTTCCGCCGCGTCCTTTACACCGGCGAGCATTTGCAGCTGGTGCTGATGACGCTGCAGCCGGGCGACGAGATCGGCTCCGAAGTGCACCCCGACCGGGACCAGTTCTTCCGCATAGAGGAAGGGGAGGGCGTGATTGACATCGACGGCCGGGAGAACCGCGTCGAAGACGATTTCGCGGTGATCGTCCCCGCCGGGGCGCGCCACAACGTCCGCAACATTGGCTCGCGGCCGCTTCGGCTATACACCCTCTATGGTCCGCCCGAACATAAGGACCAGGTGGTGCAGGCAACCAAGGCCGAGGCCGAGGCGCGTCACCATGACGAGGAATGGGGCGGCGGAACGACAGAGTAGAGTCGGAGGAATGCATGAAAATTGCTCTCGCACTGACCGCCTTGGCTGCAGCCATCATGCCCGGTTCGCAGGCACTTGCTCAGGATAGCGAGCGGACGATCAGGATCCGCCCCGGGCTCGGCGCTCAAACCCGGCCCGAATATCCCGGCGCCGACAAGTCCGAAGTCGTGCCGTACATCAAATTCTCGATCGCCAGGGGCGACAACCCGTTCGGCTTCAGCGCGCCGGACGACGCGTTCGGCATCGCACTGCTGTCGATGGGTCCGCTTCGCGCCGGCCCAGCGCTCGCGATCCAGGGCGGGCGCAAGGATTCCGATGTCGGCGTGCCGCTCGGCAAGGTGAAGAGCACGGTCGAGGTGGGCGGGTTCGCCGAAGTGCTGGTAATGGATCAGTTCCGGCTTCGCGCCGACCTCCGCAAGGGCATCGGCGGGCATGAGGGACTGGTCGGAAGCATTGGCGCCGATCAGATCTGGCGGGACGGCGACCGCTACGCGATCTCGGTCGGGCCGAGGCTGCTATATTCCGACAGCCGTTACCAGCGCGCTTACTTCGGCGTGACCCCCCAGGCGGCACTGGCGACCGGGCTCCCCGCCTATCGCCCGGACGGCGGTTTCCATGCCGTGGCCGCTGCTGCCGGGCTCCATTATGCGCTGAGTGGCCCGCTCGGCCTGTTCGGCTATGCCCGCTACGAGCGGCTGATCGGCGATGCCCGCAAATCGCCGGTGGTCAGGGAGCTCGGGTCGCCCAACCAGATGTCGGCGGGCTTGGGGATCAGTTACACGCTCACCGTTCGCAAGTAGCGGCGGCATCCGGAGCCGCGCCGTTACACGACGCAATTGATCACACCGTAAATGCTGGTGAGCGCCAGCACGAAGCCGACGAAAATCAGCAGTTGCTTGGTCGGCACGCGCTTGACCAGCAGCGCCCCGAATGGCGCCGCGGCAACTCCGCCGATCAGCAATCCGGTCGTCGCAACCGTAAACGCCTCAATCCCCAAAGCGGCGATGAACGTTGCCGAGATCGTGACGGTGAGGAAGAACTCAGCGGTGTTCACGGTGCCGATCACGTGACGCGGGTTCGCTCCCTGAACGAGCAAGTTGCTAGTAACGACGGCGCCCCAGCCCCCGCCTCCCGCAGCGTCCAGAAAGCCACCGGCGAAGCCAAGCGGTGCAACCACCCGCGGCTCCTTGTGCTCCGGGGGATATTTGATGCCTCGCCATAACAGGTAGAGGCCCATAGCGGCGAGGTAAGAAAGGACGACCGGACGTGCGGTCTCTGCGTCGATCCGGCTCAAGGCGTAAGCGCCGAGCACGCCGCCTAGGACCCCCGGGATGACAAGGCGCCGGAAGAGCCGCCAATCCACGTTCTTGTGGATAACGTGGCTCACCCCGGAAGCGGCCGTCGTAAAGCTCTCGACGACGTGCACCCCCGCCGATGCCGCGGCCGGCGGAACCCCGATGCTGACGAGAAGCGTGCTCGAGATAACCCCGAATGCCATTCCCAATGCGCCGTCGATGAGCTGGGCGGCAAACCCGATCAGGATGAAGGGCCACAGGTCTGCCGGGTTGATGGCGAGGTCAGGCATTTGGATGCGCTAACATGCGATCGCCCCCCGTCTATTAGGTCGCCATAGTGCTCCAACGAGCAAGAGCGCTCTCCTAGCGGCTCGCGCAGCTTTGCCTAGAGACTTCGGCGGCTGGCCGAACGCATCCTAGTCCGGGCGCGGGGCGCCACCCCGTTGACCCCGCAAGCCCTCGCCGCTAAGGGCCGCTCGTCCGCGCGACCTGGCATTCCAGTCTCGCCGAGCGGGCAGAGCTGAACATTGCTCATCGCTGCGTGAAGGCCGGCTGGCCCGAAAGGTTGGCCGCAAGCCTTCGCGCTTTTGCGTTGGGCAAAGTAACCGCCGGAGGATTTCCGGCAATAAGGGACCCAGGAAAGTACTACTTTCGTGGGACCCGAGGAAAGGTGAAGGGCTTCATGCCGACGATTAACCAGCTGATCCGCAAGGGTCGCGAACCGCAGAAGGCCAAGTCCAAGGTCCCTGCGATGGAGCAGAACCCGCAAAAGCGCGGCGTTTGCACCCGAGTCTATACGACGACCCCGAAGAAGCCGAACTCGGCGCTGCGCAAGGTTGCCAAGGTCCGCCTGACCAACCAGCGCGAAGTGATCAGCTACATCCCCGGCGAGGGCCACAACCTGCAGGAGCATAGCGTCGTGCTGATCCGCGGCGGGCGTGTGCGCGACCTTCCGGGTGTTCGCTATCACGTGCTTCGCGGAGTGCTAGATACCCAGGGCGTCAAGGACCGCAGGCAGTCCCGCTCCAAGTACGGCGCCAAGCGTCCGAAGTAGCCGAGCGAGAGCGACCCCGGCGAAGCCCGGGGTCCAGGAAAAAGAGAAGATGGATCCCGGATCAGGTCCGGGATGACGAAACAAGGAAGCGAGTAAGCCCCGGACATGTGTTCCGGACCAGGCTGAAGAGAAAGGAACACTTTTATGTCCCGTCGTCGCCGCCCAGAAAAGCGCGAGATTCTCCCCGATCCCAAGTTCGGGGATCTCGTCCTCTCCAAGTTCATGAATAGCGTCATGCTCGACGGCAAGAAGTCCGTCGCCGAAGGCATCGTCTATGGCGCTCTCGAAAGCGTTGAAACTCGGCTCAAGAAGGAGCCGCTCGGGGTCTTCCATGACGCTCTCAACAATGTGAAGCCGGGCATCGAGGTCCGCTCCCGCCGCGTCGGCGGCGCCACCTACCAGGTGCCGGTCGACGTTCGGCCCGAGCGCGCGCAGGCGCTTGCCATCCGCTGGCTGATTACCGCCGCCCGCTCGCGCGCCGAGAAGACCATGGCCGGCCGGCTTTCGGGCGAGCTGATGGACGCCTCGCAGAACCGCGGAAATGCGGTCAAGAAGCGCGAAGACACGCACCGCATGGCCGAAGCCAACCGCGCCTTCAGCCACTACCGCTGGTAAATATCGCACCTATATCATTAGGGTCCGGCGGCGCCGGTCCCTGACATCGCTAAGGAAATACCGACATGGCCCGCAGCCATCCGCTCGAACGCTATCGCAACATCGGCATCATGGCCCACATCGATGCCGGCAAGACGACCACGACCGAGCGAATCCTCTATTACACCGGCAAGTCCTACAAGATCGGCGAAGTGCACGAAGGCACGGCGACAATGGACTGGATGGAACAGGAGCAGGAGCGCGGGATCACCATCACGTCGGCTGCGACCACCTGTTTCTGGAGCGGGGACGAGGGCAACGGTCCCGAGCATCGAATCAACATCATCGATACGCCCGGCCACGTCGATTTCACCATCGAGGTCGAGCGTTCGCTGCGCGTGCTGGACGGCGCGGTCGCCTGCTTCGACGGGGTTGCCGGAGTCGAGCCGCAGTCCGAGACCGTCTGGCGCCAGGCCGAAAAGTACAAGGTTCCGCGGATGTGCTTCGTCAACAAGCTCGACCGCACCGGCGCCAACTTCGAGATGTGCGTCGACATGATCAAGGACCGCTTGGGCGCCCGCCCGGCGGTGCTGTATCTGCCGATCGGCCTCGAAGGCGGCTTCAAGGGCTTGGTCGACCTCGTCGAGAACCGGGCGATAATCTGGCTCGACGAGAGCCTCGGCGCCAAGTTCGTCTATGAAGACATCCCAGCCGACCTTGCCAACGCCGCCGCCACTGCTCGCATGGACCTGATCGAGATGGCGGTCGAGCAGGACGACGAGGTGATGACCGCCTATCTCGAAGGCACCGAGCCCGACACCGCGACCCTCAAGCGACTGATCCGCAAGGGCACGCTCAACTTCTCGTTCGTGCCGGTGCTTTGCGGCTCCGCCTTCAAAAACAAGGGCGTTCAGCCTTTGCTCGACGGGGTCATCGACTATCTCCCAAGCCCGCTCGATATTCCTCCGGTCGAGGGCCTCAAGCTCGACGGCGAGACCACCGACACGCGCGCCCCGGCCGACGACGCGCCGTTCTCGGCGCTGGCGTTCAAGATCATGAACGATCCGTTCGTCGGTACGCTGACCTTTGCCCGCATCTATTCGGGCAAGCTGGAAACCGCCAGCCAGGTCCACAATTCGGTCAAGGACAAGAAGGAAAAGGTCGGCCGCATGCTGCTGATGCATGCCAACGACCGCGAGGACATCCAGATCGCTTATGCCGGTGACATCGTCGCTCTCGCCGGCCTCAAGGACACGACAACCGGCGATACCTTGTCCGCGTCCAACGCTCCGATCATCCTCGAGCGCATGGAATTCCCCGATCCGGTGATCGAGGTCGCGGTCGAGCCCAAGACCAAGGCCGACCAGGAGAAGATGGGCGTGGCCTTGAACCGCCTCGCCCGCGAGGATCCGTCGTTCCGGGTCACCAGCGACCACGAATCCGGCCAGACGATCATCAAGGGGATGGGCGAGCTCCACCTCGAAATCCTCGTCGACCGAATGAAGCGCGAGTTCAAGGTCGAGGCCAATGTCGGCGCTCCGCAGGTCGCCTACCGCGAATATCTCGCCAAGCCGGTCGAGCTTACCTACACCCACAAAAAGCAGTCGGGCGGCTCGGGCCAGTTCGCCGAGATCAAGATCGCTGTTACCCCCGCCGAGCGCGGATCGGGCTTCGTCTTTGCCGACAACATCAAGGGCGGCAACGTCCCCAAGGAATATATTCCGTCGGTCGAAAAGGGCATGCGCG
>JACCSV010000141.1 GCA_013812805.1 Sphingomonas sp.
GAAGTCTGTCCGGGTATGCTCACCAGTGGATAGGTTCACTCGCGTCGACGCGATCAGGCGCGGGAAGGCGGCGACGTCAAAGTCCTCGTATTCAACCGCTCGTTGACCAGGGCTTGTCGGGCTCCGGAGGCTGAGCGGAGCACCGAGGGGTGCTCGACCGCGCTCGTGATGACAGTGGCTGCTGCGATGCCCGCAAATACGGTGTTGTTCGCCTCAGTGCATCCGGATGTGAAGATGACGCCTTCCTCCACCGCACCAGTAACCAGCGACAGCACGCTGTCCCGCGCGCGCGCGCGGATCGTGCGCGAGCGGTCGCCGAGCTCGTGGGCGCTGGCCGGATTGGCCGCACCGCTGCGAAGTGCGGAGATGATGGCTTGGATCACTTCTTCGGTGGGCGCGGTGTTCGCGGCGGCATCAAGGTTGATCACCTTAGCGGCGCCGAATGATGCTAAATCACTGTTTTTTTCGATATTCAGCACTTCATCCTGCCATCCCTCACATGTTAAATGACTTATAGGATCGGCCTCCTGCACCGCCAACGATCTATCTACGCCAATCGTCAGCCGGCCACATTCGGCGCGCAGGCGCCCATGGAACATACAATCCGGTCACAGCATTTTTCTGCGGACAGGCCGAGGTTTGCGCTGGTCGGCCGGCAAAAGGCGGATCTTGGGGAACTTTGGCAGGTGCGCCGTCACGATCGGTACCTGATCGACTAGTTTTTTCAGCTTCTTCAATCGTGCGGCTTTGGAATAGCGCCGTCCCTCACCGTGGTTGCCGGCGTGACCAAGCGCATCTTCACGGTGCTCGGGGAACACCTCGAGCTCCTTGAGCTCGGTGTCGAACGAGTGGCGGGCGGCGTGAAGTGCTTGACCGCGCTTAAGGCCAGTCAGCAGGGGCGCGATGTAGATCCACCAGATGCGGTAAAAAACGTCGCCCTTCTTCGTCCCGTCCCTTTCAGCGACGAGCTCCGGAAACACCGCGTCGTGCCCAGCTGCGCGGATCGCGTCGACATATTGGACGAAGCCGAGCCGGATCAATTCTTCGGCCAACGCGATCAGGCGCACCGAGTTCGCGTTCTTCACTCGTCCGGCGTTGCTGTTGCGGATGCTAATATACCAATAGCCCGCGTCGCATTGGACGTCGGTGACCAGCAGCTTGCAGACTTCCTCGCGCCGCATGCCCGTGTACCAGACGATCAATAGGACGAAATACAGGCTGTCATGGAAGACTTCACTGCCGGGCACGAGGCGATCATGTGTGCCGGCGCAGCCGGTCCATGGCGGCAGCGAGAAGATCTCGATGGCCTGTTCGACAGTGTATGCGTCGCGTGCGTCTCGCTCGTCTTTGAGGTCTGGAACCATGAATTTGGCAAACCTGATCTCCGGTAGAACCTCGATCTCCTCACGCGCGAGGTCATAGACCTGCTTGATCTTGCGCAGGTGCTTGTTGGTCGTGACGCCGTCGAGACCGATGGCGTCCGCTCCCAGTTCGCCTTTGTCAATGCGATTGAGCGCTCGCTCATAGATCGCCTGCAGAGTTGTTTCCGGCTCGCGGTCTTGCGGCGATTTGCCGCAGGTCACCGGGAGTTTGTCGAACCAGCTGTCCAGCGTCACGATGTCGTCGAACGTGCAGGTCCAGAAAGGTCGAATGCCGGCCGCCGGGCCTGCCGGGTTCATCGACTTCTGGAGCAGGACAGCGGCCCATCGGATCTGTCGCAGCGTCTGCTCGCCAACCTGCGAGGCCGCGCGTTTCCCGTCCTTCCTGTGTTCCAGCATCGCGGGGTTCGACTGGATCAGCAGTTCCGCAGCCTCGACTGGCGATGCATTGCGCCACTTCTCCGGTATCCGGCTCGCATCGGTTGGCGGCGGTCGGACCTCGTGATCCTCGGCGATAATCGGCGCGGTGTGCCACCCGCTTGGAATTTCCGGGACGGTTACGCCAGTAACGGTGTCGATCCCCAGCCGCAGTTCTCGAGCAGCCTTGGAACGCGCATCCAGCATCAGCCGCGTGGCCAGCGCCATATTGGTCGGATTGGGCTCAATGCCCAGGGCTTCGAGACGCTGCGCGGTTTCCCGCGAAAGGATGTGACGTAGGTCCGCGGACCCGACCAGCCGCCGTGCCGCGGCCCGCTGCTCCCGCGTGAGTTCGCCAAAATGCTCGTCGGCATAGGCAATGCTCGGTACGCCATCGACGACCCCAGTTCTCGCGAAGGCCCCCCAGATCGCCTCGTATACCTGAAGGTCGGCGTCGACGTCGGTCACCTTGGCCCAGGCGGGCCTGAACTGCCACTGGGCGGACAGATGCTCGAGACCATCACGATAGGCGCGCATTTCGGCACGCAACACGGCGTTGCGCTGCTCGATCGTCAAACCGTCGCGCTCAACGCGCTCATAAAGACTCATCCGCACGACCTCGCTCTGCGCAGTCATCGCCGCCGCTCGGTGGCGTGCGACCCCGAGGTCCTTCGTCCCCAGGCTCAATGAGAGCGTTATAGGTCGTGCATTGCCATCCCACCAAGTCAGGGTTCGGCGCCACCAATAGGCACCGCCGCGGCGGAACACGTTCTGGACATCCGGCATGGGCCCTCACCACAGTCACTTGATACAGCAACCTGTGACAGTGCCGGCCCAGCTAGGCCTTTCAGCCGCCGGGCCCACGGTTTTCCGCGGTTCTTGCGCTGGGATCATGAGCGCTGGCTGGGGCGGCAGGATTCGAACCTGCGAATGCCGGTACCAAAAACCGGTGCCTTACCACTTGGCGACGCCCCACCAGGGAGCGGCGCTTATAGCCGCCGAACTTGTGGTGGAAAGGGTCGCTAGGGCGCCCGCACCAGCTGCCCGCCCTTGACCACCATCCGGACCTTGCGAACCGCGGCGATGTCGCGGGTCGGGTCGCCTTCGACGGCGACAAGGTCGGCCAGCATTCCGACCCTGATCGATCCTCGGTCCGCAAGGCGGAAAATGCGTGCATTGCCGGACGTCGCGGCGATCAGCACGTCGTCCGGGCGCATTCCGTAGGCGGCCATCAGCTCCATCTCGCGGGCATTGCTGCCGTGCGCATAGACGCCCGAATCGCCGCCCATGCACATCGTCACCCCGGCCTCTAGCGCCAGGCGGAAGGCACGGCGGCTCTCGGTCACCGCCGCCGGGGCGGGGTCCTGCCCGTTCCAGCCGCGGTAGCGAGCGACCGCATCGGAAGCGGCGAGCGTCGGGCACAGTGCCACTCCCCGCGCCTTCATCAGCGCGAAGGTCGCTGCCGTTCCGCCATAGCCGTGTTCGATGGTGTCGGCGCCGGCCAGGACCGCGCGCCGCATGCCCTCGGCGGTGGAGGCATGAACCGATACGGACCGGGCCGCGTCGTGAGCGACCGCGGCGCCGGCTGCCAGCTCCGCCTGCGATAAGGTCGGAACCGTCGGCTGGCCGGAGCCATAGCGATAGTCCGCGTACATCTTGAGCACGTCGGCTCCGGCGCCGATCTGGTCTCGGGCTGCCCGAACAACCCCCTCGACCCCGCTCGCCTCCTCGGCGCCCTGCGGGATCGGAACGCCGGGCTCGAACCCTTTGGGCCCGTAGGCGCCGCGGGCGACGATCGCCTTGGTCGCGACCAGCAACCGCGGTCCCGGAACGATGCCCTGATCGATCGCTTGCTTGATCCCGACATCGGCGAATCCAGCGCCTTCGGTGCCAAGGTCGCGTGCGGTGGTGAAGCCGGCTTCGAGCGTCTGCCGGGCGTGGACGACGGCGCGCGCAGTGCGCAGCGCAAGCTGCTCGTTCAGCACCTGATCGTCCCAGCTGGTCTCGTTGTACGGGTGCAGGAACAGGTGCGAATGACCCTCGATCATCCCTGGCATCAGGGTCATGCCCGGCAGCTCGACGATCCTGACTCCGGCAGGCGCAGCGATACTCGGTCCGGCCGCAGTAATGCGATCACCGTCGACCAAAACCGACCATCCTTCGTGCGGCTGCGGGTTGACCCCGTCGAACACCCGCGCCGGGCGAAGCAGCAGCGGCTCCGCGGCCACCGGGGCGGCGAGGATGAGCGAAGCGATGATCAGGAGAATGCGGTGCATCCGCTCAGCCTAGAATCGAAAAGGGCGGCCCGGAACCCCGGACCGCCCTTCGCGTAAATAAACTGTGGCCGCCTAGCGCTTCGAGAACTGGAAGCTCTTGCGGGCCTGGGCACGGCCGTACTTCTTGCGCTCGACGACGCGCGGATCGCGGGTCAGGAAGCCTTCGCGCTTGACGGTGGTGCGAAGCGCCGGCTCGTAGCGGGTCAGCGCCGTCGAAATGCCGTGCCTGACCGCGCCGGCCTGGCCCGACAGCCCGCCACCTTTGACAGTTGCGACCACGTCATACTGATCGCGGCGATCGGTGACGTCGAACACCTGGTTGATGACCAGGCGCAGCGTCGGGCGGGCGAAATAGACTTCCTGCTCGCGGCCGTTGACGACGATCTTGCCGGTGCCGGGCTTCAGCCAGACCCGCGCCACCGCGTCCTTGCGGCGGCCGGTTGCATAAGCGCGGCCCTGCTTGTCGAGCTGCTGCTCGCGAAGGATTGCCTCAATCTGCGGACCCTGGGTCGATGCGCCCTGGTCGTCGGCCGGAGCCTCCGCGGCGGGCGCCGACGCGTCCGCGCCTTCTGCTGCCGGAGCTTCGACGGCCGGGGTTTCCGGTTCCGCGCCGGTCAGGGCGCCGAGGTCTGAAAGGGACTTCTTGTCGGCCATGTTATGCGCCCACCTTGTTCTTGCGGTTCATCGCGCCAACGTCCAGCGGCTCGGGGGACTGGCCGGCATGCGGATGGTCAATGCCGTTGTAGAGGTGCAGAGCGCGCATCTGCTGACGGCCCAGCGGCCCACGCGGAACCATCCGCTCAACCGCCTTCTCCAGCACGCGCTCGGGAAAGCGGCCCTCGAGCACCTTGCCCGCAGTGATTTCCTTCAGGCCCCCGGCATAGCCGGTGTGCTTGTAATAGATCTTCTGGTCGAGCTTGCGGCCGGTGAACTTGACCTTGTCGGCGTTGATGACGACGACATGGTCGCCGCAATCGACATGGGGGGTGAAGATCGGCTTATGCTTGCCGCGCAGGATGTTGGCGATGATCGAGGCGAGGCGGCCAACAACCAGCCCGTCGGCGTCGATCAGATGCCATTTCTTCTCGACCTCGGCCGGCTTGACCGACTTGGTCATCTTCATCAGCGCCTTCATGGCGGGTGACCTCTTGGGTTATGAGAAAGGCGACGCCTCGAAAGCGCCGCCGTCAGCGGCCAAATGGCAGCAACCTGCAAATTCGTCAAGCAATCCGCTGCTTTGCTGAAGGGTATTATACTACCTGTCGGCCGATGCGACCGTCATCGCGCCCGCCCGCGACGTGCGCGCCCCAGACCGTCGCTCCGACCAGAATCGCGCCTACGGCCTGATGCATAGCAGCAAGCGGCAGGGCGACGCCGCTGGTGACGGTGAAGATACCAAGCAGGATCTGGGCGCCGAATGCACAATGGATGGCGACCGACGCTGCGCGGCTGCCTGCGGCCCGCACCTTGCGAGCGAACAGCACCAGCATGACGACCAGGCCCCACGCCCACCAGCGGTGGAGGAAATGGACGAGGAAGGGATCGTTGGCGAAGGCGGCGATGCCCAGCGACCAGTCGACACCGGCCGGGAAAAAACGCTCGTTCATCAGCGGCCAACTGTCGGCCACTTGGCCGGCGTTCATGCCCGCCACCCAGGCACCGAGCAGCACCTGCAGCGCCAACGCGCCCAGGACCGCGGCGGTGGGCCCGGTCAGTCGCGACGGGCGGTCGGCGCCGGTGCTTGCGAGCCGTCGAAGGTCCAGCGCCACCCAGATCAGCGCCCCCATGATGAACAGCGCCAGCATCAAATGCGCGGACAGGCGGAGATGGCTGACGTCGGTCCGCTCGGCGAGGCCGGACATCACCATGTACCAGCCAAGCACGCCCTGCAAACCGCCGAGCACGAACAGCGCAACCATTTTCCAGCCGTAGCCGCGCGGAATCTCGCGGCGGATCGCGAACCACAGCAGCGGCACCGCGAATGCCAAGCCGATCAGCCGGCCAAGCAGCCGGTGGATGAACTCCCACCAGTAGATCTGCTTGAACTGGGCGAGGGTCATTCCGGCCGGACCGTTGACCTCACGATACTCCGTCGTCTGCTGGTAGAGTTCGAACGCCCGCGTCCAATCCGCGGGGGTGAGCGGCGGAATCGCGCCCGACAGCGGCCTCCACTCGGTGATCGACAACCCGCTTTCGGTCAGCCGGGTAATGCCGCCGACGACGACCATGACGAAAACCATCGCGGCGATTGCGAACAGCAGGTTGGAAAGGGCCATTGGCTTGGGGATTGCCGCTGACGCCGCAGGGCGCGCGGTAAGGCTCGAGTCCATGGCCCGCGCCTATGCTCGCCATCCCCTCGCACCACAAGGCGCCGGATTTGCGTGAATGTAATGTTGTATCCTGACGCGGCTCTCGCTATATCGCCGACACGATGACGCAACTTCTCGCCTCGAACAGCAAGCTCGACCGGCTCGCCATCACCATTTCCGGTGTCTGCCTGGTGCATTGCCTGGCGACCGCGGTGCTGCTTGCCGCTTTGGCAACCGCCGGCGGGATGCTGGGCGCGCCGATTATCCACGAGGTTGGACTGACGCTAGCGATGCTGCTCGGCGCGATCTCGCTAGGGCGCGGAGTCGTCGAGCATGGCTTCATGATGCCGGTCGCGGTTGGAGCACTCGGGCTCGGGGTGATGGCCGGGGCGCTTCAGCTTCCCCACGGCGGCGGCGAGGAGATGTTCACGATGCTTGGCGTTGGCGTGCTCGCGCTCGGGCACCGCCTCAACGGTTTGGCCGCCGAGTAAGGTTGCCCCGGGCCGATCGCGGTCCTATTTTCCATGTCGATGGCGCGCCACGATCACCAGCTTCACGAAGGCGACTCGCTCCGCGACGCGGCCCGCGGCCGTCTCGAGGATAAGGGCGAGCAGTGGACCGGAATGCGCGCCTCGGTGTTTGACGCCCTTGCCGGCTTCGACCGCCCGGCCAGCGCCTATGACATCGCCGAGGCCGTTTCCAAGTCGCAGGAGCGGCGGGTCGCGGCCAACAGCGTCTACCGGATCCTCGACCTGTTCGTTGGCGCCAACCTCGCGCGCCGCGTCGAAAGCGCCAACGCCTATGTCGCCAACCAGCATCCCGACTGCCTGCACGACTGCATCTTCCTGATCTGCGACAATTGCGGGCAAGCCGTTCACCTCGACGACGACAAGGTTTCCGGAGGGGTCCGCGATGCCGCCGCCGGCGCCGGCTTTGCGGCACGGCAACCGGTGATCGAGGTTCGCGGCACCTGCGGGGATTGCGGTGACAGCAATAGCTGAGCTTTTCGTGAGCAATCGCTGAAATCGGTTTTCTGGCCGACCCATTGGGTGACATGCCCGCAGCTAGGGGATAAGTCCGCCGCCATGTCCGACCGGCCCCACACGCCCCTGCTCGATGCGATCGACGACCCCAACGCCCTGCGAGCGCTCGACAAGAGCGATCTCTTGCAGCTCGCCGACGAACTTCGCCAGGAAATGATCTCGGCCGTGTCGGTGACCGGCGGACATCTGGGCGCCGGTCTTGGGGTCGTCGAGCTGACGGTCGCGCTTCATTATGTGTTCGACACTCCCCGCGACAAGCTGATCTGGGACGTCGGCCACCAGGCCTATCCGCACAAGATCGTTACTGGGCGACGGGAGCGCATCCGCACGCTTCGGCAAGGCGGCGGCCTGTCGGGGTTCACCAGGCGGTCCGAAAGCGAATATGATCCGTTCGGCGCAGCCCACAGCTCGACATCCATCTCTGCGGCCTTGGGCTTCGCAATCGCCAACAAATTGTCGGGCGAACCCGGCAAGGCGGTCGCCGTGATCGGCGACGGGGCGATGAGCGCCGGCATGGCCTATGAGGCGATGAACAACGCCGAAGCCGCGGGCAATCGGCTGGTCGTCATCCTCAACGACAACGACATGTCGATCGCACCGCCGGTGGGCAGCTTGCGCAACTCGCTGGCGCGGCTGGTCTCGTCCGGAAAATATCTGACCCCGCGCAAGCTTGCTCAAAAGCTGGCCCGGGCCATGCCCGAGCCGCTCCACCGCACCGCCAGGCGGATGGAGGAATATGCTCGCGGCCTGGTGACCGGCGGCACTTTGTTCGAGGAGCTGGGCTTCTATTACGTCGGCCCCGTCGACGGCCACGACGTCGACGCGCTGGTCGAGGTGCTGGAGAACGTCCGCGACGCCGAGGTCGGGCCGATGCTGGTCCATGTCGTCACCAAGAAGGGCAAGGGGTACGGCCCGGCGGAAGATGCGGCGGACAAATATCACGGCGTGGTCAAATTCGACGTTGTCTCCGGCAAGCAGGCCAAGGCCGCTGCCGGCGCGCCGAGCTATACGTCGGTGTTTGCCACAGCGCTGACCAACGAGGCCCAGCGCGACGACAAGGTGGTGGCGATCACCGCCGCGATGCCGTCCGGCACCGGCCTTGATAAGTTCGCGGAGCGCTTCCCCGAGCGGATGTTCGATGTCGGCATCGCCGAGCAGCACGCGGTGACCTTCGCCGGCGGCCTGGCGGCGCAGGGCTACCGCCCGTTCTGCGCGATCTACTCGACCTTTCTCCAGCGCGCCTACGACCAGGTAGTCCACGACATCGCCATCCAAAACCTGCCGGTGCGCTTCGCGATGGACCGCGCCGGGCTGGTCGGCGCCGACGGAGCGACTCATGCCGGCAGCTTCGACCTCGCTTATCTGTGCACGCTGCCCAACTTCGTGGTGATGGCGGCGGCGGACGAAGTCGAGCTCGTCAACATGGTCCACACCATGGCGCTTCACGACAGCGGCCCCATCGCGGTCCGCTACCCGCGCGGCGAAGGGCGCGGGCTGGCGCTGCCGCAAGAGCCGGAAGTGCTGGAGATCGGCAAAGGGCGCATCGTCCGCCACGGCAAGAAGGTCGCGATCCTGTCGCTCGGCACCCGCCTCGCCGAAGCCGAAAAAGCCGCTGACCAGCTCGACGCCAAGGGCCTTTCGACCACCGTTGCCGACCTGCGCTTCGCCAAGCCGCTGGACAGCGAGCTGATCCGCAAGCTGCTGGTCAGTCACGACGTGGCGGTGACCATCGAAGAAGCTTCAATTGGCGGCCTCGGCGCGCATGTGCTGACGCTCGCCAGCGACGAAGGCCTGACCGATGCGGGCCTCAAGATCCGCACACTGCGCCTGCCCGACCGCTTCCTCGAGCACGACAAGCCCGAAAAGCAGTATGACGAAGCCGGCCTCAACGCCCCGCACATCGTCGAGACGGTGTTGAAAGCCCTGCGCGTGAACAGCGCGGGGATCGGGGAGGTCCGGGCGTAGCCAAGGTTCGAGCAGACCAGTTGCTGGTCACCCGCGGCCTCGCCGACAGCCGGACGAAGGCCCAGGCGCTAATCATGGCTGGGGCGGTGTTTTCGGGTGAGAAGAAGCTCGCAAAGTCCGGGGACATGCTGGCCGAGGATACGCCGCTGGAGGTCCGCGGCAAGGACCATCCATGGGTGTCTCGCGGTGGGATCAAGCTCGACCACGGGCTTACGCACTTCGACTTTGACGTCACCGATGCAATTGCGCTCGACGTCGGCAGCTCCACCGGCGGCTTTACCGACGTGCTGCTTACTCGCGGCGCCGCGAAGGTCTACGCGATCGACGTCGGCACCAACCAGCTCGCCTGGAAGCTTCGCCGGGATCCGCGCGTGATCGTTCACGAGCAGACCAATGCGCGCACCCTCGACGCGAGCATCGTGCCCGAATTGGTCGACGTCTTTACTTGCGACGCCAGCTTTATCTCCCTTGCCAAGGTCCTGGAATCACCGCTAAAACTTGGGAAGCACGGCGCCAAGCTGGTGGCGCTGATCAAGCCCCAGTTCGAGGCTGGCCGAGCGGAGGTCGGCAAAGGCGGGGTTGTGCGCGAGGGCTCGGTGCGCCAGCGCGTTTGTGACGCCGCCGCGGAGTGGGTGACCTCGCAGGGCTGGAGCGTCATCGGCGTAACCGAAAGCCCGATAACCGGGCCCGAGGGCAACGTCGAATATCTGCTCGGGGCTATCAAGGAGAGCGAATGACCGCTGAAGCTGCAAAGTTCGACTGGAAGATCGCGGCGGTCACGGTGCCGACAATTGTCATCCTTGGGTCGGCCTCGGGCTGGCTCTCCAATTCCGGGTACAGCAACGACTGGTTCGACGGTCTTGCCAAGCCCTTCTTCATGCCGCCGGGCTGGGCGTTCGGCGTGGTCTGGCCGATTTTGTACGCGATGCTTGGCCTGTCGCTGGCGCTGATCCTGAGCGAGCCGCCTTCGGAAGCGCGCCGCAAGGGACTGATCCTGTTCTTCACCCAGCTCGCGCTCAACTACGCCTGGTCGCCGATATTTTTTGCCGCGCATGAGGTTCAAGTGGCGTTGGTGACGATCTTTGTCATGGCCGCGGTGGCGGCGATGACCGCCGGCCAGTTCTTCCGCATCCGCCCACTGGCAGGGGCGCTGATGGTTCCCTATCTGGCGTGGCTGTGCTTTGCGGCAGCGCTCAACGCGGCAATCGCCAAGCTCAACCCGGGCGCGGGCACGCCGCTGCTCGGCTGACAGGAGATGGAAAAGATGCAGTCCGAAAACCGGCTGTTCGACGATTTCGTAAAGATGGTGAACGGCTTTGCCGGGACCATGGCGGGCGCCGGCCG
>JACCSV010000150.1 GCA_013812805.1 Sphingomonas sp.
CCCTTGGTCAGCCCTTCGCGCTCGAGAAAGGCATCGTCGGCATCGGCGATCACATCGACGATCGCATTGCCGATGGCGAGCACGTCGAGACGGCAGTCGGTCATCGAAAACTTTCCATCGCGGTCAAAGAAAACGCGCGCCTAGCTGCCAAGCCACTTCACGGCAACAGCGGCTCGTGCTTGAGTAGCCCGATGCGCCGCTCAGCCCCAGCTCTCGCCCTGCTCCTCGCCGCTTGCGCGACTCAGCCGACGCCCGCCCCTCTGCCGCAGGCACCCGCGCCGGCAGCGCCGCAGGTTCGCGGCAACCTCATCGGATTGTCGGCCGGAGAGCTGATCCAGCGCTTCGGCCAGCCGGCGCTCCAGGTCCGCGAAGGGCGCAGCCTGAAGCTGCAGTTCCGCGGCCGCGCCTGCGTGCTCGACGCTTTTCTCTACCCGCCGCTGGTGGGAATGGGCCCCGAGCGGGTGGCGCATGTCGATACGCGCCTGTCCTCGGGCGCCGACACCGACCAGCTCGCCTGCATCCGAGCGCTCGGCGGCGCCTGAAGCCGGCCAAGCGCCCACTCGGCTGCTTCCGTAATGACAGGGTCGGCATCGGCAAGATGCGGCTCGACGCTTGCCACAAGCTCCGGCTCCCCGCTGTTCCCGGCGGCGACGAGGCAGTTGCGGATCATCCGGTTGCGCCCGATGCGCTTGATCGGCGAGCCGGCGAACATCTCCCGGAAGGCCAGATCATCGAGCGCGAGCAGGTCGGCGAGGCGCGGCGCCGCCAGCTCCGCCCGCGGCACGAACGCGCGGTTGGCGCGGGCGCTTTGCGCAAAGCGGTTCCACGGGCACACCGCCAGGCAATCGTCGCAGCCGTAGATGCGGTTGCCGATCGCCTCGCGAAACTCGGCCGGAATCGGCCCGTCATGCTCGATCGTGAGGTAGGAGATGCATTTGCGCGCATCGATCCGGTGCGCCGGCCCGATCGCCTCAGTCGGGCAGGCGTCGAGGCACGCGCTGCACGTGCCACAATGCATGCCAGCCGACGCCGGCGAATCGGGCTCCAGCTCGAGGCTGGTCAGGATTACCCCGAGGAACAGCCAGCTGCCATGCTCGCGGCTGACGAGATTGGTGTGCTTGCCCTGCCAGCCGAGCCCGGCCGCCTGGGCAAGCGGCTTTTCCATCACCGGCGCGGTGTCGACAAAGACCTTGAGCTCGCTTGGCGCCTCGGCGACGATGAACCGCGCAAGCGCCTTCAGCGCCTTCTTGACCGTCTTGTGATAGTCGCCGCCCTGCGCATAGACCGAGATGCGCCCCCGCTCCCCCTCGCCCGCAAGCGCCAGCGGGTCGCTTGCCGGCGCATAGCTCATCGCCAGCGCAATCCCCGACTTCGCTTGGGGCCAGAGCGCCAGCGGCGACTCGCGCTGGTCGGAGCGCGCTTCCATCCAGCCCATCGTCCCGTGGTGCCCGGCCTCGAGCCAGCGCCTGAGCTCGGCGCCCGCATCCGAGCCCGCATCGGCGCGCGCGAACCCGCACGCGACGAAGCCCAGGCGCTCGGCCTCAGCTCGTATTGCGTCCTTCAAGGCTTGGCGCGTATCCACCTCGACCCATTACTCCGTTCGGGCTGGGCTTGTCGAAGCCCTCTCCTCCCGGTTTTGCGCAAGGGAATTCAGTGCTTCGAGCTGCCGAGCGTGACCACCATGCAGGACTGCCCGCGGTCGAGGCCAAAGACCTGGTCAAGCACTTCGGCGACAAGCGGGCAGTCGACCGAGTCAGCCTGTCGGTCCCGGCCGGCTCGATCTACGGCCTGCTCGGCCCCAACGGCGCCGGCAAGACCACCACCCTGCGCATCCTCTTGGGCATCATCGAGCCAAGCTCCGGCACGCGCCAGCTGCTCGGGCACGAGCGCCCGCTCGAGGCGGCCCGGCGGATCGGCTATCTGCCCGAGGAACGCGGGCTCTATCCCTCGATGACCGCCCGCGAGGCGATCGCCTTCATGGGCGCGCTGCGCGGCCTGCCGTTCGCCGAGGCGCGCCGTCGCGCCGACGCCTTGCTCGCCGAACGCGGCATCGGCGACTGGGGGAAAAAACTGATCCGCGACCTGTCGAAGGGCATGGCGCAGACCGTCCAGCTGCTCGGCACACTCATCCACGAGCCGAGCCTGATCATCCTCGACGAGCCCTTTTCCGGGCTCGACCCGATCAACCAGGGCAAGCTCGAGGGGCTGATCCGCACGCGCGCCGCGGCCGGCGCAACCATCATCTTCTCGACCCACGTGATCGCTCATGCCGAGCGATTGTGCGAGCGAATCGCGATCATCGCCGGCGGCCGCGTGGCGTTCGAGGGGCTGGTCGACGAAGCCCGCGCCCGGCTTCGCCCGATCGTCCGGCTGCGCACGCGGACAAGCGACGGGCCATGGCGCCCGGCCATTCCCGCGGACGCGCGCCGGCACGGCAGCGAATGGGTGTTCGGCCTCCCCGAAGGCGGCCCCGAGCCGCTGCTCAAGGCGCTGATCGACGGCGGCGCGGGCATCGAGACCCTGGCGATCGAGCGGCCCGGCCTCCACGAAGCCTTTGTCGCAATCGCCGGCGAAGCGGCCGCCCGCTCGATGGACGAGGACAGCGAGGCGGCATGAGGGAGATCATCCGCGGCGCCTTCGTCATTGCCCGCCGCGACGTCTCGGCGACCGTGCTGTCGAAGAGCTTCCTGCTGTTCCTCCTCGGCCCACTTTTCCCGGTGCTGGTCGGCATGATCTTCGGCAGCATTGCCGTCAGCGCCTCTTCACGAACCGTCGACCATCGCGTGGTCGCCGTGGTTGCGAGCGAGCAGGAGTTCGCCGGCTTGTCGGCCGCGCGCGACCGCATTGGCGCCGCGTTCGAGACTGTCCGGCTGGTCGCGATCCGCCGGGTCGAGCCCGAGCGCGATCCGCACGCGCTTCGCCAGCGCCTGCTTGCAAATCATGACGTGCCCGTGATCGGGGTGCTCGACGGCAGCCTCGACCGCGCTCGGTTCAGCAGCGGGCAGCCGCCCGGCGATCATGTCCTTCGCCAGCTCCAGCTGATCATCGACCATGCGCGGATCCAACCCGGAGCGGCGCCGCCGCCGATGGAAATCGCGCTGTCGTCCGCCGCGCCCGGGCCGTCCACGGCGGAGCGCCCGGTCATCGCCCAGGTGGCGCAAGGCGGGCTGTTCGTCCTCACCATCCTGCTTGCGACCATGCTGCTCTCGCAGCTGATCGAGGAGAAATCGAACAAGATCATCGAAGTGCTCGCGGCTGCAGTGCCGGTGAGCGCGATCTTCCTCGGCAAGCTGCTGGCGATGCTCGCCGTGTCGCTGCTTGGAATCGCGGTGTGGACCGCCGCCGGCGCCGCGGCGTTCGCGATGTTCGCCGAGCAGGGCCTCGCTTTGCTTCCCGAGCCGGCGGTCGGCTGGCACCTGTTCCTGCTTCTGAGCCTCATCTATTTCACGATGAGCTATCTGCTCCTCGGGTCCATTTTCCTCACCGTCGGAGGGCACGCCTCGACCGCTCGCGAAGTACAGGTGCTGTCGATGCCGGTGACCATGGCGCAGATCGCCGTCTTTGCCGTCGCGGCCCTGGCGGTCGGCGCGCCGGACAGCGGCATTGCCATCGGCGCGGCCCTGTTCCCCTTGTCCTCGCC
>JACCSV010000209.1 GCA_013812805.1 Sphingomonas sp.
GGCCAACGGTCTCGCGCGGAGCCGCGACGAGGCAATCGCGGTCGCGGATCGAATTGGTTACCCGGTATTGCTGCGCCCGAGTTACGTGCTCGGGGGGCGGGCGATGGAGGTGATCGACGGGCCCGAGCAGCTCGATCACTACATCGCCACCGCGGTCGCGGTTTCGGGGACATCGCCGGTGCTGATCGACCGCTATCTGCGCGACGCGATCGAGGTCGATGTCGACGCGATCTGCGACGGCACCGACGTCGCGGTGTGCGGAATCCTCGAGCATATCGAGGAGGCGGGGGTGCACTCAGGCGACAGCGCCTGCTCGATCCCGCCGCACAGCCTGTCGGGCGAGCTGGTCGCCGAGATCGTGCGGCAGACGCGCGAGCTTGCGCTGGCGCTGGGCGTCAGGGGCCTGATGAACGTGCAGTTCGCCGTCCAGGGCGAGCGCGTCTATTTGATCGAGGTCAACCCGCGCGCCAGCCGCACCGTGCCGTTCGTGGCCAAGGCGATCGGCCGCCCGATCGCCAAGATCGCGGCGCGAGTCATGGCCGGCGAGCGGCTGGCGGAATTCATGCCCGTGGAGCGGGACGTCGAGCACGTGGCGGTAAAGGCCCCGGTGTTCCCCTTCGCGCGCTTCCCGGGCTCCGACCCGGTGCTCGGACCGGAAATGAAGAGCACCGGCGAAGTCATGGGAATCGACAGCAATTTCAACCTCGGCTTCGGCAAGGCGCTGATCGGCTCGGGAATGCGCCTGCCGGACGGCGGGACGGTCTTCGTGTCGGTCAAGGACGCCGACAAGGACAATATCGTGCCGGCGGTCGAGAAGCTGCTCGGGCTTGGCTTCGCGATCATCGCCACTGGCGGCACCGCGACGCACCTGGCCGGCCTCGGCCTGCCCGTCGAGCGGGTCAACAAGGTCGCCCAGGGGCGGCCGCACATCGTCGACCGGCTGACGGACGGTGAGGTGCAGCTGGTGTTCAACACGACCGAGGGCTGGCAGTCATTGAAGGACAGCCATTCGATCCGCGCAACTGCGCTCGCCCGCAAGGTTCCCTATTTCACAACTGCGGCCGGAAGCCTGGCCGCGGCGCATGCGATTGAGGCGCTCCGCGGGCGGGCGCTTGAAGTGCGCTCGCTCCAGTCCTATTATTCCGGGTCCGTAAACTAGAACTCTACCCGACAATCCGCCTCGCAGCAGCGAACCCTTAAGAAGGGCGCGTGAGGCGGCGTTTTGAAGAGAGAAAGGCCGATTTGATGGCGAGTGGCGACAAGGTGCCGATGCTGGCGGAGGGCCACCGCAAGCTCTCCGACCAGGTGCGCCAGTTGAAGATGGTGGAGCGCCCTTTGGTGGTCGAGGCGATTGAGGTCGCGCGGGCTCACGGCGACCTGTCGGAAAATGCCGAATATCACGCGGCCAAGGAGCGCCAGGGCCAGATCGAGGCGAGCATTGCCGACATCGAGGACCAGCTCAGCAGGGCGATGGTGATCGACCCGACGACCCTGTCGGGTGACAGAGTCGTGTTCGGCGCCACCGTCACGCTCGTCGGCGAGGACGACAAGAAGGTCAGGTACCAGCTCGTCGGGCAGGTCGAGGCGGACGCCAAGGACGGCAGGATCAGCTACAATTCGCCACTCGGCCGGGCGCTGATCGGGCGCCGCAAGGGCGAGGAGGTCGAAGTCACGACGCCCTCGGGCGACCGCTCTTACCAGATCAAGAAAGTCGAGTTTCTCTGAGCCCTAAGCTTAGCTTCCTGCGCACTGCGACGGGCGCGATCGCGCTTGTGACCGCGCTCGTCTGGCTGCTGATCGCGGTGATCGGCGCCGACGAGCGGGCGGCGGTGGTGATGGGCGTGGTCCCGGCGCGGCTTAGCGGCCTGCTCGACATCGCTCCGGCCGTTCCGGCCTGGCTCACTCCGCTGAGCGCGACGCTCGTGCACGGCGGGATCCTGCATTTGGCTCTCAACCTCCTGATGCTGGTGTGGTGCGGGCATCTGGTCGAGCGGGTGCTTGGGCCGTCGGCGCTGGTGCTGCGGTAC
>JACCSV010000227.1 GCA_013812805.1 Sphingomonas sp.
GGTCGCCCAGCCAATCCGACCCCTTGACGGTGTCGTACATGTGCCAGGTCCAGTGGTCCGGCCCCATGTTGCCAAGGCTGGCGGCGATCCCGCCCTGCGCGGCGACGGTGTGGCTTCGGGTCGGGAATACCTTGGTGATGCAGGCGGTCTTCAGCCCTGCTTCGGCCGATCCCATCGCCGCCCGGAGCCCGGCGCCGCCGGCTCCGACGACAACGACGTCGTAACTGTGATCGACAATCTGGTAAGCGCTCAAGCATCGCCTCCGAAAGCGATCTTGGCGAGCGCGAACAGCGCCAGCGCGGCGCCGCCGACGGCGAGGAACAGCAGCAGCGTGTTGAGCGCGAAGCGGTTGCCTTCGTCGTGGACGTAATCGGCCGTCACCACCTTCATGCCGTCGAGCGCGTGGGCGAAGGCGGTGACGATGAACAGTGCCATCGGCACCGCTCCACTCGGCGCGCTCAGCCATTCGGCAACGGTGCGCTGGCCAAGGTCCGGAAGCATCAGCAGCGAGGCGACCAGCCACGCGCCGAGCAGTAGCAGCGCGACGCTGGCGACCCGCTCGGCGACCCAATGCTCGCCGACGTGCCCGGCCGAGCCCAGCCCGCTTACCTGGCCCAGCGGGGTCGTGCTGTCGCCGACGCTCATTGCCGTACTCCCAGAACATAGGCCCAAATCGCGGCGGTGGCGGCGATCGAGGCAATGATGGTGAGCATCGCGCCTTTCTTGTTGGCGGTGATCTCGAAGCCCTGGCCGCTGTCCATCATCAGGTGGCGAACCCCCGAAAACAGATGCTGGAAGAAGGCCCAGGTGACCCCGATCAGGATCACCAGCCCGGCCCAGTGCGACGCCCAGTCGGTCAGGTTGGCATAGGCGCCAGGCCCGTCGGCGACGGACATCAGCCACCAGGTCAAAAGTACGAGCCCGACGACGGTCAGCGCGCCGCCGGTGATCCGGTGCAGGATCGAAACCAGCATGTGCGGTCCCCACTTCCAGATCGTCAGGTGCGGCGACAAGGGCCGGTCCTTAGCAGCTGCCATCGCGGCGCTTCCCTTTGTTTGTGTTGACGCCCGGCGGGTGAGCCGGCCGCGCCCGCTTACGGCTCCGCCACAAGGGGTGCAAGGACAAGGCGCCGCTCACTCCCACTCTAACCGGCTTTTAACCATTGCTGGCCCAAGAGGGCGGGGCGATCGGATCGGTTTTGCGAGCGTCGCCAAGCGATTGAACATTGGGGTCACCGGAATGAGAAGCGATACGGGCCATTTGCAGCGTCTAACCGACGACCAGGTCTCGCGGCGGCTTGCCGCCTACGCTGACGACGGCCGGTTCCAGGATTCGATGCGCCGGCTGTGGGGCGAAGCCGGCGAGGTAATCGAGGACGCTTTTCGCAGGCATTTCGGCGAAGACGCTGCCAGCCAGAACCGCGACCAGTTCACCAGGCCCGTCGATGCGCACTGGGTTCGCTCGGTGGCGGAGGAGGGCGTGCGCATGTACGCCGCCGGCGCCGATGTTCCCACCTTCGTCGCCGCCCGCGCCGGGATGGCGAAAGACGTGATTGCGGCGCTCGATGGCCGCTTCGCCGACCGCGCCGACGAGAAGGTCGCAGCGATCGAAACTTTTTACCGCACCGTCGCCATCGACCAGGACATCATCGTCGCGCAGATGGCGCTGCTCGAGGCCAACGCCGCCGCCGATGCGCGCGGCAAGCAGAGCGAGCAGTTCGAGCGCCGCGTCGCCAGCCTCGTCCGCGGCAGCACCGAACAGTCGCGAGTCCTGACCGAGCGCACCCGGGCCACCGCCGCCTCGGCGCGCGGAATGCTCGGCAAGACCAGCGAAGTCGCCGCCGCCGCCGAGCAATCCGCGGTCGCAATGCGCGAAGCGGCGCAGACCGCAGCCGGCCTGATCCGCGCGATCGAGGATGCGCGCTCCGAAGTCGAGGTCGCGGCCGACGTCGCGATCCGCGCCGGCGGCCAGGCCAGCCAGGCGGTCAACGTCAGCCAGATGCTGTCCGGCCACGTCGAAGCCATCGAATCGATCCTCGGCCTGATCCGCGACATCGCCGGACAGACCAACCTGCTGGCGCTCAATGCGACCATCGAGGCCGCCCGAGCCGGCGACGCCGGCCGCGGCTTTGCGGTGGTTGCGCAGGAGGTGAAGAGCCTCGCCTCGCAGACCGCCCGCGCCACCGACGACATCACCGCCAAGATCACCGCCATCCAGCAGGCGACCAAGCAGACGGTCGAAGCCAACAGCTCGATCCAGGGGACGGTCGAAGAAGTGCAGGTATCCGCCGACCGAATCCGCCAGGCGATGGAGCTTCAGGCGCAGACGGTGACGATGATCACCGCCGCCGTCGACGAAACCGCGCTTGCCGCCGATTCGATGAGCTCGACCATCGCCGCGATCCGCGCCGACACCGAAAGCGTCGCCGAGGACATCGACGAGGTCGAGAAGAATTTCGGCAGCTTCGCCGAGCAGATCGCCGACTTCAAATCGACGACCAAGGAATTCGTCGCCGGAATCGCCGCCTAGCTCCTCCCCGGTACGGGGAGGTGGCAGCACGCAGTGCTGACGGAGGGGGTCCGGAGGCCTGCTCCAACCCCCCTCCACCATCCACCTTCGCCTTCGGCTACGGCGGGCGGCCCCCCTCCCCGTTCCGGGGAGGATGCGCTAACCCCGCCCAATGAACATCCTCCTCACCGGCGCCAGCCGCGGCATTGGCGCTGCCGCCTACGAACTGCTGAAATCGCGCGGCCACCAGGTCGCCGGCCACTCCAGCCAAGGAAGCAGCGATCTGATCGCCGGCGAGCTTAGCGACCCGAAGGCCCCGCGCGCCGTCTGGGAAGCCGCGCTGGAGCGGCTCGGCGGCCGAATCGACGCGCTGGTCAACAACGCGGGCGTTTACGAAAGCATCGCCACCGACAGCGCCGACGAGGAATGGCAGGCTGCGTGGGAGCGCACGCTGCGAATCAACCTGCAGTCCGCCGCCGACCTCAGCCGGCTTGCCGTCCAGCATTTCCTGCAGCGCGAGCAGGGCGGCCGGATCGTCAACGTCGCCAGCCGCGCCGCCTGGCGCGGCGACAGCCCCAACCACTGGCATTACGCGGCGTCGAAGGCGGCGATGGTGGCGATGACCAAGACCATCGCCCGTGCGCACGGCGCCGACAACATCCTCGCCTTCGCCGTCTCCCCCGGCTTCACCGTCTCCGAAATGACGGAGGAATATCTCACCGGCCGCGGCGGCGAGAAAATCCTCGCCGAAATCCCGCTCGGCCGAGTCGCCTCCACCGACGAAGTCGCCGAGACGATCCGCTGGCTCGCCACCGAAGCGCCGCCGTCGGCCACCGGCACCAACGTCGACGTCAACGGCGCGAGCTATGTGCGTTGAGTTCCTCCCTGCGAGCAAAGCTCGGGGGGAGGGGGACCATCGAACTAAGTTTCGATGGTGGAGGGGTGAAAGGCGCCGCGCCAGTACCCCTCCACCATGCTCCGCATGGTCCCCCTCCCCAGCAAATGCTGGGGAGGGGCTTCAGTGAGCTGGCGCGTCACCCTGGCCTGCAGCCGCGCCCAGGCCGAGGCACTGCCGGAGGCCGGCGAGCTTTTTGCAGGTGACGCGCCAGCGCTGGTCGCCGACGAACCCGATCCCGGCAGGCCCGACGAGTGGCTGATCCACGCCTATTTCGACCATGAGCCGACGGCTGACGAACTGACGCTACTGTCCACCCTCGGCAGCGGCGACCTTCACGCCGAGCAACTCGGCGAATCCGACTGGGTGACGATGAGCCAGTCCGGCCTGCAGCCGATCCGCGCTGGCCGCTTCTTCGTCCACACACCGATGTACCGCTCCCGCCCGCCGAGCGCGATTGCATTCGAGATCGATGCCGGCCTCGCCTTCGGCACCGGTCAGCATGCGACGACCGCCGGCTGCCTTGAAGCGCTCGACGCACTGGAGCGCGAAGGCGCGAGCTTCGCCAACATCGCCGACATCGGCACCGGCACCGGGCTGCTCGCTTTTGCCGCGCTGGCGCTGTGGCCCGATGCCAAGTGCATCGCCACCGACATCGACCCGGTCGCCGTCGAGGTCGCCCGCGACAATGCCACGATCAACAAAGTCGCGGTCGGCCACGGCGCCGGCCATGTGCTGCTCGCTCAAGCCGACGGCATCGACTCGCCCTTGCTCGCCGCCCGCGCCCCGTTCGACTTGATCATCGCCAACATCCTCGCCGGCCCGCTGATCGCGCTTGCACCGGATTTCGCCAACGTGCTCGCTCCTGGCGGGACTCTCATCATGGCCGGCCTGCTCGACACGCAAGCGCGCGCCACCGCCACCGCCTACGAAGCGCTCGGCATCACCCTCGTTCGCCACGGGCCGGGGGAGTGGCCGGTGCTGGTGCTGCGGCAGCCGCGCCCGTCACCCCCAGCTGCTGCAGCATGAACGCGTAATATTCGGCGATTGAGCGGTAGCGTTCGAACCTGCCCGACTTGCCGCCGTGGCCGGCTTCCATGTTGGTCCGGAACAACAGCGGATTGCTGTCGGTCTTGGTCGCGCGCAGCCTCGCGACCCACTTGGCGGGCTCGTAATATTGCACCTGGCTGTCCCACAGGCCGGTGCCGACGAACATCGCCGGATAAGCCTGCGCTCGGACATTGTCGTAGGGCGAATAAGACAGGATGTAGTCGTAATATTGGCGCTGCTCGGGATTGCCCCACTCGTCATATTCGTTGGTGGTCAGCGGGATCGTCGGGTCGAGCATGGTCGTCACCGCGTCGACGAACGGCACCTGTGCGACGATCGCGCGATAGTCCTGCGGCGCCATGTTGGCGATCGCGCCCATCAGCAGCCCGCCGGCGCTTCCGCCGAGCGCTGCCACCCGATCCTTGGCCGCATAGCCCTGGCTGGTGAGAAAACGGGTGACGTCGATGAAGTCGGTGAAGCTGTTCTTCTTGTTGAGCAGATGGCCCTGATCGTACCACGCGCGGCCCATCTCCTGCCCGCCGCGAATGTGGGCGATCGCATAGACCATGCCGCGGTCGAGCAGGCTGGGGATGGTTGGCATCCACACCGGGTCGGACGAATAGCCGTAGCTGCCATAAGCATACTGCAGCATGGCTGCGGTGCCGTTGCGCTGAAAGCCCTTGCGATAGACCAGCGACACGGGAATGCGCGTGCCGTCGCGAGCAGTCGCCCAGACGCGCTCGGTCACATAGTTTGCCGGGTCGTAATTGGGGGCGGGGGTCTTCTTCAGCACCGCCCGCCGACCCGTCGCCGCATCGACTTGGTAGATGATGGTCGGCGTCGTCAGCGAATCGTAGCGATAGCGAAGCAGCGTCGTATCCACCTCGCGATTATCGCCCAGCGCCATTGCATAGGCCGGCTCGTCGGAAGCCACGGTCTCGCTTGCGCCGTTGCTGCGCAGTAGCCGGATCTGCTTGTTGCCGCCGGAGCGCTGCTCGATGCCAATGAAGCTGTTGAACGGCTTGAAGCCCTCGATGAACACCTTCGGATCGTGGGCGGCGAGGTCGGCCCAGCCGGCGCGGCCGCCCGCCGCCTGCGCGTCGCCGGCGGTCATCAACTTATAATTGGGCGCGTTCCAGTTGGTGCGCACGATCCAGCGGTTGCCGACGTGGTCCGCGGTGTAGAGGAAGTCGCGCTGGCGCGGCGCGACCACCGTGAATTCGCCGGGGTTCGCGGCGCTGGTACAGCGCTGTTCGTTGCTGACCGTGCTTTCGACGTAGATGCAGACGAACTTGTCGTCGCTGGTGCGGCCAACGCTCATGTAGAAGCTGGAGTCGCTCTCTTCGTAGACCAGCCGGTCCGCGGAAGCCGGAGTGCCGAGCACGTGGGCCTTCACCCTTTTGCTGAGCAACGTCACCGGGTCTTTTTCGATATAATAAATCGTGCGGTTGTCGTCCGCCCAGACGAGGTTGGCCTGGACGTTGCTGACGCTGTCGGCGAGCGTCTTGCCGGTGCCAAGGTCCTTGACCTTCATCACATATTGCCGCCGGCCGATGACGTCCTCGGCATAAGCGAGCAGGCGGTTGTTCGGGCTGACGGTGTAATCGCTGATCGAGAAAAAGCCGTGGCCCCTGGCCATCACCGGCTGGTTGAGGAGCACCTCTTCCTTCGCCTCGAGCGAGCCGCGCTTGCGGGCGATGATCGGATAGTCGGCGCCCTTGTCGAAGCGGCTGTAATAATAATAGCCGCGCTCGCGCACCGGCACGCTGGCATCGTCCTGCTTGATGCGCCCGACGATCTCACCGAACAGCTTGCCCTGCAGGGGTTTGGTCCGTGCCAGCATCGCGTCGGCGTAGGCGTTCTCCTGGTTGAGGTAGCCAAGCATCGCCGGGTTCTTCCGGGTATCGTCGCGAAGCCAGTAATAGGGGTCGTTGCGCTCCACCGGGCCCTTGACGGTGTACGGCCGCTGCTCGGCGACCGGCGGTGTCTGCGCGGCCGCAGCCAGCGGGACGGCTGCGGCGAGCGCAGCGAAGATCAACACAAGCTTCATCGGGGCGATTCTCCAGGCAAGTCGGGCAAGATTAGCCGGCCTCGCCGACAAAGCGAGCTCAATCCTGCTCCCCGATCACTCGAAACGCAGACTGAGGCTGACGCCAACGAGCCCGAGATCGGCCACCCCGCTCACAAGCTTTTGAAATTGAGGGTTGCGTTGAGGACGAACAGCGCCAGCCCGGCGAAGATCGACGCCACAAGCCGCGCCAGCAAATAATGCAGGCCGAGGCCGACGCAGGCCGCGAACACGCCGATGGTGATCGCCAGGCCGACCACCGCGTTGAGCAGGAAATAGGCATAGCCCGAAGCGACCGCGCGCTCCGTCCCACGATAGATCCAGGTGCGGCCGAACACATAATGGATCGAGTTGCTGACCAGGAAGGACAGCGCCACCGCCGGCACCTTCGCCAATTGGCCGTGCTCCACCAAAAACCACAGCACCGAAAGGCCAATCAGGAACACGAATATGCTGACGACGGTGTTGCGGGCAAACAGCACCGCGGCGCGGCGGGTGGACAGGCGCTCGATCAGTCCGGGGCGATTGGGAGGCCCGGTCCCCGTGCCGCTAGAGGGCGGCAGCGACCGGTCCCGCTTTGCCGCCGGCTTCGCTGTCGGCAAACTCGCGCTGCCGGTTCAACCGCGGCGTCAGGAACAGGATCGGCAGCTTCAGGACCAGCAGCTCCGAATGGATGAAGGCGTCGATAGCCCGCTCCCACCAGGCCGAGTCGCGCATCCCGCGCGCCTTGCGCCAGGCATCATAGGGCTTCCAGTGGCGCGGCTCGTCCTGCTTGATAATCCGGAAGATCTTCACCAGCGCGCGATCAGCGCGGATTGTTGGATGGCGAAGCAAGATTTCGACCTGGCGATAACCTCGCCGTTCGGTCAGCGAGATCACCCGGCACATCTTCTCGAAATTCCGCTCCTCTCCAACCAGCGCGTGCTCGTCGAGGTCGTCAATTCGCGAGCGGAACATGATCTCGACGAAGCGGTCGATGTGGCCGCAAGTCCGCCCGATTTCGAACGGCATTGCGCCGCGCCGCTGCCACCAGCGCTTGAACATCAGATAATGCTTATACTCGTCGGCGCGATGTTGCTCGACCTGCGCGATGAATTCGGGATCGTCGGGATAGCGCGAGCGGACCGCTCGAACCACACGGTCGAGCGCCGTGTAGCCGCGATGCTCATTGTACATATATATCGACGCAACCAGGTCGAGCCAACGGCGTCGGTACCAGTCCAACATTCGCT